>NZ_CP058988.1:0-302586 GCF_019278565.1 Cellulophaga sp. HaHa_2_95
CTAAAAAATCATTTTTTAATTTTATTAAAGACTTTATCGAAGAAAGTAGATTGAATAAAAAATCAGGAACAATAACAGTTTACAACACAACATTTAAGTATCTAAAAGAGTACGCTCAAAAAATTAATAAACCTTTAGATTTCGAAAATATAAACTTAGAATTCTATAATACATACTTAAGCTATCTTACTAAAGAAAAAGAACTTTCTACAAATACCGTTGGCAAACATATCAAGACAATAAAAACTTTTTTAAATGAAGCAACGGATAGAGAGTTAAATACAAACTTAGAATTTAAAAAAACCAAGTTCAAAACTTTAAGAGAAGATTCTGACTCAATATATTTATCAATAGATGAATTGAAAAAAATTGAAAAATTAGATTTAAAAGACAAAGCGAAATTAGAAAAAGTAAGAGACCTATTTTTAATAGGTTGTTATACTGGTTTACGTTTTTCAGATTTTACTCAAATAAAACCTGAAAATATCGTTAATAATAGGTCGATGCTCCAAATTAGAACACAAAAAACAGGCGAACGTGTTTCAATTCCATTACATCAAACAGTTAGGGATATTCTCGAAAAATATGACAATGAACTTCCTAAATCAATTTCAAATCAGAAAATGAATGAATACATCAAAGATGTCGTTGAGGCTGCCGAAATAAATCATAAAATTGAGACCACAATAACCAAAGGCGGAAAAATAGAAAAGAAACCAATTGAAAAATTTAATTTAGTTACTACGCATACAGCCAGACGAAGTTTTGCTACAAATTTATACTTAGCAGATATTCCAAGTATTTCTATTATGAAAATTACAGGGCATAAAACGGAACGTTCATTTCTAAAATACGTTAGAGTTACCCAAGAACAAAACGCAGATAAATTACTAAACCACCCCTTTTTTAAATAATTGTAATAATACAAAAACGGAAGAAACAGGAAGAAACAGGAAGAAACAGGAAGAAACAGGACAATCCCCCAGCGTTCGCTTTAAATTAAATTTCTTTTGCCATCAAATTAATTAAATAAAATTAAAAATGGCAAAACTTACATTAAACACATTTGAACAAGCGGATTTCGAAAAAGCATTAGATGCAGCATTACAGAGAGCGTTAAAAAACTTAGCTACTCCTGAAAAAGAGAATCCCTCAAAATTACTATCCCGCAAAGACACCGCAAAATTTCTTTGCATTTCCTTACCAACACTTCACGAATGGACAAAATCGGGAGCTATAAGAGCCCACCGTATAGGGAATAGAGTTCTTTACAAACAAGGGGACATCAATTTAGCATTAACAATAATTAATCATAGTAATAAAATACGATAATTATGTTAAAGCAAAAAAATGACTACTCGGTTATAGTATTTTTTGAAGAAGGCAGTAAGCCAAAAAAATGGACTTATGTTCACAAACTCAATGGCTTCTCTATGTTCCTAAAAAAAAATCATCCTCATTGGCAATATATGAATGTCTACAATAGACGTTCAGGTGAATACATGAGAAGATTTCAAAGAGATAGCTTCATCCCTCCCTTTATTTCAGAATGACCTTTTTTTTTAACCTTTAAAAAACACGTTCAGAGAATAAAAACCTTTTACAAAAAACCTTTTAATGGTTTTAATTAATGTACAACGATTCAGATTATGATAGTAAAAAATACATATGGCACTAGCGTTGCTTTCACTACAAAAATGTTTGGCGTAATCCCGAAAGATGAATTTTCGGGTTCTGCCTTACAAAGAAAGAAGCAAGACCCCAAAGAAGAAAAAACCAATGTAAAAATTAAGAAGAAGAATAGTGAGGGTAAAAAATTATGCTCCCTTTCAAAAAGGTCTAAACAGAAAATTAGAAAAAAGATTACATGCTTTGCTCGTTGCTATAAAAGACTAAGCTTTGTAACGCTTACTTTTTTGAATAAGGTTGATGACGAGCAAGCGATTATCATTCTTAGAAAGTTTTTAGACAACGTAAAGAAGAGAAGTACCGACTTCCAATATGTTTGGGTTGCTGAACGCCAAGAAAAGAATACAGAGTTCATAGGTAATATTCATTTTCACATCATAACCAACAAATATTGGAAAATTGAAAAATGGTGGAATTACTGGCTAGACCTACAGAGGAAAAACGGCATTAAACCAAGGGATGAAAATTTTAAACCCTCTAGCGCTTTTGATGTAAGACAATTAAACTCCAGTAACATACGATCAATAGCTTCGTATGTTACCAAATATGTCACCAAGAATAACGAAAAGTTCAAATGTCAAGTATGGAACTGCTCCAGGGGTGTTTCAGAGCTGTACACAGACTTTTATACGACAACCGAATTCACAGACCAATTTAAACGCTTAAACGCTGTAATCAAAGAATTTGAAGTCAAAGACCACGGTAAACGACCATTCTTAAATGTAAAAATGATAAATCTTAACAGGCAGACGTTACCATTTTATAAACGATTAGATGACAAGAACAAAGCGTTGAAATAAGTAAGTACTACCTATTCTGGATGGTTTTCGTCTAGATACAGTTTCAACTCCGAAACTTTATCATTAATAGAATTTAAATCAAAATCACAATAAGCATTCTCATATTCCTCGTCACAATAAGAACATAACTTTACAAAAATTTCAATATCATTTTCATATATAACCTCCGAATGAGATTGATTATTAGGCTTGCCTTTTGGATGAGGATTACCATGAAACTCTGGTTTATGAATAACATCCTCTATCAAATCTATACTTCTAAATAGAGAAACAGGATATTTAAATATCCTAAAAATTGAATGATCTAAATAATTACCCTTACTACTTTTTGTAATTGCTATTAGTATAAAATTTTCCTCGATAGTAATATACTTATCCCAATTAACTGACAAACCGCTCTCCCCATGCCTTAATTCAAAATGTGACTCATTTGGGAATTTACGTTTCTTTGTACCACTTCTTTGTCTTGGAGTAGTCTGTCGATAAACAAAAGACTCGTCAGATATAATCTCAATAGGATAAGACATTTAAACTAAATTTTTCATCCAATAAGCCAAAAATTCAGATACATTTTCCGTATCAACATTCCCCTTGATTGGCTGTCCCTCTCTTTTCAAATCTCCATAATAATTAGCAATAGTTTTATTTTCACTATTCTTTTCTAAACTTATAGCTAATCTAGCTTTTGTCGTTCTCCATGACAAAAAAATATTTCCGTTTCTTCCTGAATTGATTTCTGGAGCATTAATAACAATTCCAGTGTTTTTTAGAACAAACATTGAATAATCAATCAAAAAAGAAATCGCTGAATTATACAATTCATTTGATATAGCGGAAGCATTTTGACCATCCCAGTTATCTGGCAATTCCAATAACTCTTTTGACTCCTGAATTTCTTCCTCAATATTTTTTAGTTCTATTGGAAGTAAGTAGGTTTTACCATCCACAAAAATTGTTAATTCTTTGTTTCTTTTAGAAAAAAATTCTAGTATTGATCCAAAGTTTTCATTACCTCTAATACTTTTAGCCTCCCAAGATCTTACTCTTTTTTGAACTCGAAGAAAACTTGATTCCTCTTCATACGAAGGGTAATTTACCTTGGAATCAAAATACAAAGGTTCAACTTGATATGACAAACCACACCCCCTTGGATTAATATAATCCTTCTTCCTATTGATAGAATCGACTGATTTCCGAACATCTAAAGTATTTGCCATATGTAAAATTTAATCAGTAATATCAATAAATTCAATATTTAAATAGTCGTTCTTTATCTGACTATCCTTCAATATTGCTCTACTAATTATTTCTTTCAATTTAACTAAATCGTTTGAATCTAGTGAAAAGTAAAAATTTTCATTTGATCCATTTTTACTAGATTCCAATTTTAATCTATGTATAATTACTGCCTTTCTTCTTTCTGAATATAATTCAACATTATCTTCAAATAAAAGTCGAATATCGGAAAAAACCTTTCCATCGCTAAAAATAACATCATTATCAGAAATTAAATCTGCCGCCTTGAATGTTTGTTTTAGATTCTGTGAATTATTTAAGATTATAAAAATTTTTGCTTCTAAATCATTGTCTTTTTCCAAATCATTATTAACAAAAAAAGAATCGCTTAAATTTTTTGCAATTTCTTCTTTTGATTTTTTAGAATAAAACAGCAGATTTCCAAAACTATATATTGTTGACGAAAGTTGAAAATCTTCTGTTTTGTTGTATTTTGATTTGAAAAATGCACTAAAACCATCTTGCCCAAGACCATAAGGAATTTGAGAAATGATGGAGCCGATCTCTTTGACTTCATCCATACTTAATTTGAGTAATATCTCAAATCCACGTATAAAACTATCAGGTATTCTTAAACTCATAATGTATTAAATATACTAAATTTATTATTAAGAGAAATATTTTAACTACTTGATAAATACAAATATATACATTGAACGCAATATTAGATATAAATATTTCACAAATAAATCATATCTTATTTAATTCGTCCCCTCACTCGTCCCCTAAAATGAATAAAGCCTCGTAAACATATTGTTTACGAGGCTTTCAAATTTAATTGGCGGTCCGGACGGGACTCGAACCCGCGACCCCCTGCGTGACAGGCAGGTATTCTAACCAACTGAACTACCGAACCGTTGCTTTAAGCGGTTGCAAATATACGCCGCATATTTAATTACGCAAACTTTTTTGACTAAAAAATTCAGTTTATTTTAAAATAATTTTGAAAATAAATGATTCAACTTAATTATCAGATACTTACAAAATAAAAAAAATCAAACTTTTCCATCACCTAGAAACAAAACGTGTGTCTTTTTACTAAATCTTTTAAAATCATTTGCACTCAATTGATCTGGATAAGGCACAAAAAAGTGATTTTCAGAATCATTTCGCCATAAAAGGACCCAAGCGATACCCATATTTGCGATGGTAGGATCAAGAATTGTACTCCACCACAAGGGCTCCAACACCCTATCTGATCCTATTTCTGTTAAGGCATACGGTTTCTTTACCCTTTCTGCCACCATTCTTAATACCTCAACATTGGTTTTTAATGTTTTTTGAAATGCTTTTGCTGTTCCATGTTGATACAGATCTAAACCTAACATATCTACCACATGATCTCCAGGATAATTTAAAAGATATTCTCCTATGGCACCTACCAAATTAGGAGCATATACATATAGCAAGTTGTGAACTTCAAATTCTTCCGACAACAATTCTAACGTCTGCAACCATAAAGTTTTATATTCTTCTGGACTGCAATGGGGGTTTCCCCACCAAAACCATGCACCATTCATTTCATGAAACGGACGAAAAGCAATCGGAATCAGCATTCCGTTTTCATCTTTTAATTGCAATACAAAATCGGCCACTTTTTTAAGCCACTCTCTATACACTTCAAAATAGCTACCGCCTTTTAAAATATGTTTTACAGCAATCGTAGTTTCCCAACTATCGCCTTTAGATACTGGATTATCAGCATGCCAACTAATGGTAATAATCCCACCTTCTTTATGCGCTTTCTGCATGAGTGCGCACATCGTATTAAAAGGCACATCATCTAAGTTCTTTTCTTTTCCGTGCTCTATCTGGCCAATATCAAAGCCATAAACCAAAGGAAAGTCCCCTACCACTTTATACACATCACTCGTATACGAATCGTGGTTGTGGCGCCACCCTACTCCATAAGACGTTGTATCTTGATGCCCAAAAGCATATCCTCTTTCTGAAAGATGTTCTATTTTTCGTTGTAAGGCAAAAACCTGAGGCAATGCTCCCGTATCTGCTAAAGTGAGATTCGTCATGGTCGTGGGTTATAGGAATTTTTGCCTTTCCGTCATGTAGGTATTTAGAATTTTAGAAAAATCACTGCCCACATCTACTGAAACATACTTGATTTTGTATTGTGCACATTTCAATTTTAAGCCTTCTTGATAATTCTGAACACTTTTTTGATACCCTTCTTTAACAGTATCTGCATAGAGATCTATTTTTTCTCCAGTCTCTACATCTACAAAGCGTTTAGGTGTATTATCAAAATCGAAATTCACTTCATGCTCCGCATCTAATACATGAAAAAGCACTACTTCGTGTTTGTTATATTTTAAATGGCGTAGCGCATCAAACAATTTATCATCTTCTGTTTCGGTTTGAAACATATCTGTAAATAGAAAAATTAAACTCCGCCGTTTCATTTTTTCTGCAATTAAATGCAAATAGGTATACGTTTCGGTGCTATTTTCCGGCCTAGAAGATGCGCTAATCTCATTAAGCTTCGCTAACAACATCTGATGATGACGCTCACTACCTTTTTCTGAGGCGTAGTATTCATAATGATCAGAATACACACTTAGACCCACAGCATCTCGTTGTTTCTTTAAAATAGCCATTAGAGCTGCAATAGCCAAGACGCCAAAACCTATTTTATTTAAATGATCTATTCCTAGATTTTTTACTTCTGGATAAAACATGGAAGCAGAATTATCTAAGATCATATGGCACCGAAGATTGGTTTCTTCTTCATAGCGCTTGGTGTACAATTTATCGGTCTTAGCAAATAGCTTCCAATCTATATGCTTTGTGCTTTCGCCATTATTATAAATTTTATGTTCTGCAAATTCTGCAGAGAAACCATGAAACGGACTCTTATGAATTCCACTAATAAATCCCTCCACAACTTGATTAGCCAAAAGCCCAAGGTTTTGAAATAATGAAGATTTATGTAATTCCGATTGTACATTCATACCACTAAAGATACTTAAAACAGGGTATCAAATTGAAATTTACTACTATATAGGCATAAAAAAATCCTGCAAATTGCAGGATTTTTTTATCATCTAGATCCATTAGGGACCCTATGTTATTTACTATAATGCAGCATCAATTGCATCTGTGTACACTTTCTTAGGAGAAACTCCTACTTGTCTACTTACAATTTCACCACCTTTAAAAACTAATACTGTAGGAATGTTACGTACTCCGTATTTAGCAGCAAATTCTTGATTTGCATCAACATCTACCTTACCTACAACAGCTTTACCATCATATTCAGTACTTACTTCATCAATAATTGGACCTACCATTCTACATGGTCCACACCATGCTGCCCAAAAATCAACTACTACTGGTTTATCACTTTTTAAGACTACTTCGTCAAAAGTTGCGTCTGTTATCTCTAATGCCATTTTTTTCGTATTTATTGTTATACAAATTTAGTCAAATATTATTCTTTTTCCTTACTAACGTTACATTCGTTTTAGCTATTGCCCTATCGAGAAACTTTATCAATTTAATTTAAACAAGATATCTTGTTTTTCTAAAAGATGCAACAATTCACTAGAAATTTGTACTTTTTGCTTCCTACTGACTAAATCTACCTTAATCTCTTCTTCCATCTCATAAATTACAAAGTTTAAAGAATGCTCTCCTCGGTGTGCATCAATAGTTTCTTTGAGCTCGTAGATTTTCTCTTCTTTTAACTCATCAATCTTTAAATTGATGGTAAGTTTTTTCGCATACGTTTCCATTACTTCCTGCAATAACATAAAACTATTGAATTGCATTCGCGGGTCTCCTTTTTTACCTGTATCCCTATTTACCCAACCTTCTCGTATAAACAATTTTACGTACGCAAAAGAGTTGATCATTAAAAAGTGACGAAACTTTAGGTACTCTTCTCCAAAAATTCTAAACTCAAAAGTGTCCGTATAGTCTTCCATAGAAAACATAGCCCAACCTTTTCCATTCTTAGAAACCCTATGTTGAACATCTGCTATGACCCCCGCAAATGAAACCTCTCTATTTACAATACTTTCTAGATTATTTAAATCTGAGAGACTCGCGTTACAGAACGATTTTACTTCAGATTTAAAATCATCTAAGGGGTGTCCTGAAATATAAATTCCCACCACTTCTTTCTCACGACGTAATTTCTCCATGGTTCCCCACTCTTCACAAGGCGGAACCGTAGGTTCTTCAATCTGAACTTCGCTGGCATCACCGAACAAACTCACTTGGCTAGAATTCTCATTTTCTTGAAATTTAGAACCGTATTTTACTGCTTTTTCTAAAAAGGTAATTCCATCTCCTTCATCTGCAAAGTATTGTGCCCTATGGGTATCACCAAAAGAATCAAAGCCACCAGCAACGGCTAAATTTTCAAATGCTTTTTTATTTGCCGCTCTTAAATCAATTCGTTTTGATAAATCGAAAACAGATTTAAAAGGACCTTTCTCTTTTCTATTCTCCACAATAGTTTCTACAGCACCACGACCTACACCTTTTACAGCTCCCATTCCAAAACGAACTGCACCCGCATCATTTACTGCAAATTTGTAGTACGACTCATTTACATCTGGCCCTAATACATCTAAGCCCATACGCTTACATTCTTCCATAAAGAAGGTAACCTGTTTTATGTCATTCATGTTATTGGAAAGTACTGCAGCCATATATTCCGCAGGATAATGTGCTTTACAATAGGCTGTTTGGTAGGCAATCCAAGCATAACAGGTAGAGTGAGACTTGTTAAAAGCATAAGCTGCGAAGGCCTCCCAATCTTTCCAAATCTTCTCTAATTTATCTACCGCATGCCCTTTTGCTGAGGCCTGCTCAATAAACTTAGGCTTCATTTTATCGAGTACATGCTTTTGCTTTTTACCCATGGCCTTACGCAAGACATCGGCCTCACCTTTGGTAAAGTCTGCCAATTTTTGCGATAGCAACATCACTTGCTCTTGGTATACGGTAATTCCGTAGGTTTCTGCTAAATATTCTTCGTTAGCATCAAGGTCATAGATAATTTCTTCTGTTCCGTGTTTCCGAGCAATAAAGCTTGGAATATATTCCATTGGACCTGGACGATACAAGGCATTCATAGCAATTAAATCAGCAAAAACCGTAGGCTTCAAGGCCCTCATGTGCTTCTGCATTCCAGGAGATTCATATTGGAACACTCCTACGGTCTCACCTCGCTGGAAAAGTTCATATGTTTTAAGATCATCTAGAGGGAAATTCTCTGGATCTAATTCTACGCCGTGTTTTGCTTTTACAATCTTTACAGTATCTTTAATCAGGGTTAATGTCTTTAACCCTAAGAAATCCATTTTTAGTAAGCCCGCATCTTCTACCACCGAGTTATCAAACTGAGTGCAGTACATCTCAGAATCTTTCGCTAGTGCTACCGGAACGAACTTTGTAATATCATCTGGCGTAATAATTACGCCACAGGCATGTATTCCCGTGTTTCGGACAGAGCCTTCTAAAACATAGGCTTGGTTCAAAGTTTCTGCCTCAAGACCGCCTCCTTGTGAAATTGCCAAAAGCTCATTTACTTTAATAAGCTCTTCACTATTAAATTTAGCTTTTAGAATTTTTTCATCGACCCCGATAATCTTTTTCAATTTAGACATATTAGGGATTAACTTCGCCATACGATCTGAATCACTCAAAGGTAAATCTAGCGCACGGGCCGTATCTCGAATAGACGATTTTGCCGCCATGGTACCATATGTAATAATCTGAGCCACTTGGTTGGCTCCATATTTATCAATCACATAATCCATCACACGACCACGACCTTCATCATCAAAGTCAATATCAATATCGGGCATACTTACACGATCCGGGTTCAGGAAACGCTCAAAAAGTAAATCGTACTTAATAGGATCTAAGTTGGTAATCCACAAACAATACGCCACTGCAGAACCTGCTGCAGATCCACGACCTGGCCCTACCGATACATCCATTGCCCGGGCAGCTCGAATAAAATCTTCTACAATCAAGAAATACCCAGGATACCCTGTTTTCTCAATTACTTGAAGTTCAAAATCTAATCGTTCATCAATCTCTGGAGTAATTTCTCCATATCTTTTCTTAGCACCTACATAAGTAATGTGACGCAAAAATTTATTCTCCCCACGTTTGCCTCCATCCAGTTTATCTTCTGAAAATTGAAATTCTTCAGGAATATCAAACGCAGGTAATAGTACATCTCTAGCCAAGGTAAATGTCTCTACCTTATCTACTACTTCTTGTATATTAATGATTGCTTCAGGAATATCCTTAAAAAGCTCCTTCATATCATCAGAAGACTTAAAGTAATATTCTTGATTAGGCAAACCATAGCGATAGCCACGGCCACGACCTATGGGCGTAGCTTGTTTCTCCCCATCTTTTACACACAAGAGAATATCATGCGCATGTGCATTTTCTTTATCTACATAATAGGTATTGTTGGTTGCTACCAATTTCACATCATGCTTTTTTGCAAATTGAATCAGCACCTGATTTGCACGATCTTCGTCTTCTTGACCGTGACGCATGATCTCAATATACAAATCATCACCAAAAGTTTCTTTCCACCAAAGTAAAGCTTCCTCTGCTTGATTCTCTCCAACATTTAGCACCTTACTAGGTACTTCCCCATATAAGTTTCCTGTTAAAACAATAATATCCTCTTTGTATTGCTCAACAACTTTTCTATCAATTCTAGGCACATAGTATTTACCGCTTACAAAGGCGATAGATGACATTTTTGCCAAGTTTAAATATCCTTTTTTTGACTTAGCTAACATGACAATTTGATAGCCATTATCTTTCTGTGACTTATTGGTATGATCCTCACAAACCTGAAACTCACAACCAATAATTGGCGTTATTTCTACCTCTGGTTCTGGTAACTCCTCCAAAGGTTCTTCCCCTTCTGCTAAAGTTCCGTTTTTTGTTGCTTCAAAACGTTTTAAATGCTCTTCATTACGAGAAACAACGCCCTTATTATGATTAAGAACCCCACTCACAAAATGAAACGCCCCCATCATATTGGCATGATCTGTCATAGCAACTGCTGGCATTTTTGCTTTAGCTGCAGCAGAAATTAAGGCAGGGATACTTATGGTAGACTGTAATATAGAAAACTGGGTGTGATTATGAAGGTGTGCGAAACTAGCGTTCTCTAAGGTGGCTAAATTTTCCTTTATCTCTTCTTGAGAAACTCCACCTGTATCTTTATCCCAAAGGGCATCTGCTATTTTTTTTGATGCCTTTTTTAGGTTGATATGTTTTAAACCTATTAATTGAATTTCCTGCGGATTTGCCTCAGAGAAATTTTTAAAATAATCTGACTGAACATCTAACTGCTCAATAGTATATTGTTGCTTACGTACAAGCTCTAAAAAACAACGCGTAGTAGCCTCCACATCGGCTGTAGCATTGTGCGCTTCTCCAAAAGGAGCTCCAAATAAAAATTGATGTAATTCTGTTAATGTCGGAAGTTTAAACTTACCCCCACGCCCCCCAGGAATCTGACAAAGTGTTGCGGTATGCTCCGTACATGTATCTAAAACAGGAAGTTCTTGCAATGGGTTTTCTACACCCATTCTATGAAACTCCGCTCCCATAATATTTAAATCAAATCCAACATTCTGCCCAACAACAAACTTTGTCTTTGCCATGGCCTCATTGAATTTCTCCAAAACTTCCGCTAAGGGGATCCCTTTCTGCTCTGCCAAGGCCGTAGAGATACCATGAATTTGCTCCGCATCATAAGGAATATTGAACCCTTCTGGTTGCACTAAGTAATCTTGATGCTCAATAAGATTACCCATTTCATCATGCAATTGCCATGCAATCTGGATACATCTCGGCCAGTTATCGGTATCGGTAAATGGAGCATCCCAACGTTTAGGAAGTCCTGTTGTTTCTGTATCAAAAATCAGGTACATAAATAGGAGTTTTTCTTTCTAAAAAAGCAGTCTGTAAAAATACAAAAAAGAGGTGTTTTCTTGAAGTATAGTTTAAAAGAGTTATTAACGTACTCAAACATAATCCGCATTCAAAAAAAAGTTATTGTTAATTTACCAAAAAAAGGTATATTTGCACCCGCTTAGCGATAAGTATGTTTTGGATTTCCATTTTTGTGGAAATGAAAACAAAAATTTTGAATTAATAATCAAGGGTCGGGCACCCTACAAATTAATGTGATATGCCAGTAAAAATTAGATTACAAAGACACGGTAAAAAAGGAAAACCATTCTATTGGGTAGTTGCAGCAGATGCAAGAGCTAAAAGAGATGGTAAATTCTTAGAAAAATTAGGAATCTACAATCCTAACACAAACCCTGCAACAATTGATATTAACATTGATAACGCAGTAACTTGGTTACAGAATGGTGCACAACCTACTGAAACTGCAAAGCGTTTATTATCTTACAAAGGTATTTTAATGAAGCACCATTTATTAGGTGGTGTTCGCAAAGGTGCTTTAACTGAAGAGCAAGCTGAAGAAAAATTCAACGCTTGGTTAGAAGAAAAAGGTAAAATAGTTGGTTCTAAGCAAGATGGTTTAGATAAAGCTAAGGCAGAAGCTAGAGCAAAAGCTTTAGAAGCTGAAAAATTAGTGAATGAAAAGCGTGCTGCTGAAGCTGCTGCTGCTGCACTACCAGAAGAGGTAGTTGCTGAAGCTGAAGCTGCAACAGAAGAAGCTGCTCCAGTTGCTGAAGAAGCTCCTGCTGCTGATACAGAAACAAAAGAGTAATTAATTAGGAACGATATGCTAAAGTCAGATTGCTTCTACTTAGGTAAAATCGTTTCTAAATATAGCTTTAAGGGCGAGGTCCTAATTAAATTAGATACCGACGAACCCGAAGAATACGAAAATTTGGAATCAGTGTTTATTTCTTTAGGAAATAACCTGATTCCTTTTTTTATTAAAAGATCTAGGCTGCACAAATCGACACTTCTACGTGTTCGTTTTGAAGAAATAGCCGATGAGTCTGATGCAGACCGTATCATGGGGTCTGAAATCTACCTTCCATTAACGTTATTACCAAAACTAACAGGAGATAAGTTCTATTTCCACGAGGTTATTGGTTTTACATTACTAGATAGTGTTCATGGAGATATAGGTGTTATTGAAAGTGTTAATGACAGTACTTCTCAAGCATTGTTTGAAGCTTTAAAAGATGGTAAACAACTATTGATTCCTATCAATGACGAAATTATCACTAAAGTAGATCGGGAAAATAAAACTATTCATGTTACCACACCATTGGGGCTGGTAGATTTGTATTTAGAATAATCTCCATATCAAAAAAACCATTCTTACATCAAAGAATGGCTTAGCAATTATACATAGCATAAACAGAATTAGTCGAAGTCTATAGACTGGTTTTTAAGCATGGTATCTAAACGCAATTGAAAAATTGTTCCCGTTATTAAATCTTTAATTTTTTCAAGTTCAGCATAGGTCAGCGCAAAGCTTAATTGCCCTAATGGAGTTTGCAGCAAATAAGACTTGCAAGTTTCCTTATTTTGACAATCATAGCATAAACATAAATTATCTAAGGTATCATCTACTTTAGATGAAAAATGCATCAACTCACCAGGAGTTAGATACATTCCCGTATCCTTAAAAACTAACTGCACTTTTTTAAAATCTTTACCTAGATTTCTTTTCCATTGGAATGCTATTCCAAAATCATTGTAATAAATAGTGTTAATATCGTTCATGGGGCTTCATTTTATTTATAAACATTCTAAATAACTAATTTATATAGAATCATTCTAAATAAAAAACGAATGAGCAATTAATTTTAAAAATAAATTAGTAACAATCTGATCGCACTAAATGTTTAAAGGATTCAAAATCAACATTATTCATTTTGCAAATCGCTTTAAGCGCCTCTAAAACCCCTTGATACATCTTTAATGAACCACACACCATAAAGATTCCTCCCAGCGATAAGGTTTCAAATATAAAATCAGCATCACGCCTTAAAAGATCTTGAACATATACCTTTCCTTGTTCTTTAGAGAGCGCCAAATGGAGTTTTGTTAAACACCCTTTAGACGAACTAGCATTCAATTCGTTCTCATACAAAGCAAAAGATTGCTGGCTACGCAATCCACAATACAAATACGTTGGAATTTTTTTTGTGTTCTGATCTAACATTCCTAAAAATGGCACTATACCCGTACCGTTACCAATCATCACAACACGATCAGATTTCTTAGGGAAATGAAAATTTTTGTTTTCTATAATTCGAGCAGAAAACATATCATCTTTCCTCAAAGCGTTTAAATAGCCAGAACCTAAACCATGCGCATGAAGCTTTACGCTTAGATGAATCCTATCCTGAAGCTTTCCAATAGAGTACAAACGCTCTTGATAATCACCATTAGGATATATAGCTAATAAGTCACCCGATGTGTACTGGAGCCTCTTATGTGGCTTTAAAGTAAGTTTAAAAGTATTGTCAGGATTATCCTTTGCAGCCGTAATAGAAACGACCTTAAATTCTTTTAACTGTTTAGGTTTTACGTCTAGACTACTGGAAGGCACCGTAATAGTTACTCCTACAGCTTTAGACCACAGACTTACCCACTGCTCAAAACTGCTAAAAGATTTATCATTTATAGTAAATACGGGCAACAACTGATGATTTCCATTTTGCTGTAAGCTCGCATCCACATCCAATGCAAATTTGCAGAACTCAGGATATGCTAAAGACCCAAAACCAAGTACGGAAAAACTGTAATTCTTTTGCTGTGGTGTACTTTCTAATAGTTTCAAAAAATTATTAGCATTTACCGGTGCTTCTCCTTCTCCATAGGTAGACGTCATGACTATGACGTGTTCCACATTTTTATAGGTAGTATACTTATTCAGTTCTGATAAAAATACGCTATGACCAGAGGCAATCAGTTGTTCTTTTAGCGCATTGGCAAAAACCAAGGTACTTCCATTTTCGGAACCTACTAAGATTACATACGTGCTAGAATTTTTAGAAAATTTATTTTTAATGCGTGCTTGTCTTCTTTTAAACGTCATGACAAACCCTGAATAGATAAAAAATAAAATATTAACTGTTGCCACCGCTAAAATTAAAGACCAAATAATACTGCCTTTACCGGTATGCAATTGAATACTAAGGTTGGACAATATAGTTGTAAGTGGACTCTGAACCTCGCTTAAAATTTCTCCGGTGAACTGATTTACCAAGAACGCTCTATCTTCTAATTTCACCGTATAATAATCTTCTACATCGTCTGAAAAAGGAAATTCTACGGAACTAAGCTCAGAAAGCTTAACACCTTGGAATGCAGGAAAATCATTTACCTCTAAGATTGGCATAGCGGCGATAGACTCATAGTCTACATCATGTGACGTTTTATCTTCTGGAAAAACATTAAATTTTTCTAAGGACAAATACACTCCTGAAACTGTAATAATGATAATAGGAATTAAAGACCACCTTCCCAGCACTACATGCCAGTATTGAGAAAAGTTTTCGTTTACAATCTTAGCAAAGAATTTTTTAAATCCACGTTGCCTCTGCAACACCAAAACAGCTCCTGAAATAGAAATTAAAAATAAAAGAAAAGAACAAAAACCTACCAAAAAACGCCCTATGCTTTTTAAAAAAAGGGAACGATGCAAATTGGTTACAAACTGAAAAAACTTTGATGGCTCGGGTTTTTCCCCAAGGAAAACTGCTGTTTCTGGATTAAAATAACCCGATAAAGATTCGCCTTCCTCTGTAATAACGCTAGCTAATACAAACTCATTCGCATCTACTTCTAATTCTATAACTTCAGGGTATGCACCCTTAAATACCATAACGGTTTCTCCAAGAGAAACGTCATTAAGGTCTGCCATTTTATACGGCTGAATTTGCTCCAAAATAGGTTCAAAAGCCAATATAATTCCGGTAACCGATGCCAATAAGATAAAAACAAAAGAAGATATAGCCAGGGTAAGGTGGCTATATCTCCAGATAGAAATTGTCATAGACTTTATTTAATTAGGCAATAAACGTACATAACGCAAAAAACCCGTGCCTTCTACTTTACTTTTTACAGATGCCGTTGTAAGCTCAAACTGCACATCTTTTGTGTAATACTCTTGATCTTCTACGGCCGTTTCAAAACGAATACTGTAACCGCTATTTATTTTTGAATCATCAATTTCAATAACACTCACAATACGTTCTCCCCCAGCAATAGTTGCTCCAGTTATAGCATCAATTCCAGAGCGCTTTTTCCCGTAAAAATTCCACCATTCTGTTAGATCATGGTACCATTCACTATCATCTCCTTGCACGTAAAGCGTCTTCTCATAATCTCCTTTCGGGTTGATTAACGACACTACCACATAGGCACCTTCACCTGTGTAATTCACCATCTGCATCATACATTTATACTTAGTTGCAGCGGCTGCAGGAGTAAAGGAATATACGGATAAGACCACAAATCCAACTAATGCTATTCCTACTATTTTAATAACGTTTTTCATACTAT
Source organism: Cellulophaga sp. HaHa_2_95 (assembly GCF_019278565.1). Next base: position 16,305 of record NZ_CP058988.1, read on the forward strand.
TTTAAAAATTCAATTGATATTTTATTTTCTTGTAACAATTCGTTCTCAGCCGCTAAATCATAAACAGATTCCTCAAAATCTGTTACTGCAGCTTTCTTTGCTCCTATACTCAATAGGTATTTTAAAATTTGATCATCTTTAGCTTTCATAGCAGCTAAATGCAAAGGAGCTATACCTTCTTTATTTTTGGCATTAACATCAACACCGTACTCATTTATGCGCTTTAACAAAGCAACATCATTATATTCCAATGCTATATGAAATAAGGTATTTCCGTTTTTTTGTGTTTTCGCAAAATCAAAACCTGCCGTTTTTAACACGTTTAATTTTTCTTCAAAATCTGGTTTTTTATAAGCTTTTAAAAGGTAATACGCCAAGGTATTTCCGTCATTATCAACACTAGATATGGCTGCTTTATTTTTAAGCAAGTAAGACACAACCTCAGGTGAATTGTAAGCAACTGCAAACGATAATGCAGCTTCTCCTTTTTTATTCGCGTGATTGACATCATTTACCATAGGCAACAAATAAGAAATAATCTCCAATTTATTTCTCCCGGCAGCATTTAAAAAAGCCGTATTTCCATTAACATCCTCTAAGTTAATAGCTACACCATTAGATATAAAATAATCTAGCACCTCTTTGTTCTGTTCGTAAGATGCAAGATTATGTAAAGGCGTTTTCCCTTCCGAATCTATAACATTAGGGTTTAAATCTAACGATTCTAAAAATTTGTAAAAGCTCAACGGTTTTGCTTTTGCTCTGCGCCCCGCTTGGGTAGCAAAAATAAAAGCATTATCTGTTCCTTTGATACCTTTTTGATGTAGTTTTTTCAAATGTTCTATATCACCTGTTTTAGCTACATAATTAAAAGCATCATTCCCATTACGGTCTACACTGTTGATCGCCAAACCTTTTGAAGAAAAATAATCTAGGAGTTTAAATTCTGGATCGTTTTGAGATGACAATAACAAAGCATTCGCTCCATTAGGCGTAAGGTCTTTTGCCAAATCGGCTCCATTAGCTAAGCAAATATCATACACTTTAGTATTCTGTTGCCCTGAAGAAGCCGCAAAATTTAATATGGTACTCCCTTTATCATCGGTCATAGTTGTTTCCGCCCCTTTCGAGATTAGATACTCCATAATTTCTGTATTGCCTTTATAAGCCGCCCAGAACATATAAGTTCTCCCATCATGCGTTAATTTATTTACATCATTCCCTTCCTTTGATTGTACGTATTTGATAACGGCATTATCATTTTCTTGCAAAATAGCATATACCACAGCATCAAAGTTGTTTGATGTTTTTGCGGTAATATCATTCCCCTCTTTAATCTTTACTTCGATACTTTCGATAGTAGGTTTACTATTCCAATAATCCCGCTCCAAAAAAATATTTTCTTGCGCACTTAATTGAAGTCCAAATAAAAGTACTAGACCTAGTAATAATTGTTTTTTCATCTTTATTTTATTTTACAAATGATTCTATAACTGGATTTATTTGTTCTGCCGTATTGTAGTTTTCGTCATCAAACAAATATTTAAATAACACTTTATTGTCCACTTTTTCTTCTAATAACAAATCTTTATTCCGAGCAAAAATCTCATCCCATTTTAGACGTACAATTTGCCATTTAGCTTCATGACTCGCCCAGTACTCCTGTGCCGCTTTACATTTGCTATCTGCCACCTTTACATACTTATTATGTCCTTTTTCTTGCGCAAGTAAAACATCTTCCTTACCATTTTCGCGAATTACTTTGTTATTGTCCTGGTCATGAATCCAACCATTGGCAACAATTTCCTGTCTGTTTGTTCTAGTCGTTACATTATAGTCACTACGCGTTGTATATTCTCTTCTTGGTAATGGCGCATCTGTTGTGTTCTCCCAATAACTTTTACCATCTACGTGTACCCAAGTAGCTGTGCCCTCGTATCGCGGACTGTCATCTACCTGAAATACTTTCTGTGACCATTGCCCTTCTACTTCTTTTTTGGGCAAACTAACAAATTTCCATTTATTATCATGGTCAAACTCGTACAAGTCAGTATTCTGATACTCCCAGTCTTGTCTCCAGTGTTTTACGATATAAGGTTGTTCTGATGGGCCAACAATAAGCAAATGTTGTAACATAATCTTATCATCCGTATCCGTTACTAACTGAACCCATTCTAAGCCGTTATCATGTTTTGTTTTGGAAGGCGTATAAGTAGAATCATTTGAATACTCAAAAGTTTCTGCAAAATTAAACGCCACTTCAAAACACCCACACATGCTTTTTATAGCCTTCCGGTCTTGCTTCTTTTTTTGTTGAGCCTGTAGCACCCCAACAAAAACTAAGCTTAATAAGACAAGAGAGATAGATTTTTTCATTTCATTAAAATTTAAATTGATTTCTTTTAAAAAACATTAGCCTTATTTAGACTCAATTAAAATAAGATTCTATATTTGCCACAAATCTAATCAAGAATGAGTCTAAATAAAAATTATTGCAGTCTTTTTTTTACCCTAGTATTGACCGGATTTCTTTTTTCTCAAACTATAGTGAATGATACTGCACAAATACAAACCTTAAAAGAGGTTGTTATTACGGGGCAATATAATCCCACAACGATAAATAAGTCTATCAATAATGTAATCGTTATCACTAAAACACAAATAGAAAATCAAGCAGCAAATAACCTTGCAGACGTCCTAAACTTTAATTTGAACCTTACAATTTTACCAAGCTCACAGACCGGAAAATCTACCATTTCTTTCTTCGGCCTAGATGGTCAATATTTTAATATACTAATTGATAACATTCCATTAGTAAGTGATAGTGGAATGGGAAATAATATAGATCTAACCCAGATAAACCTTGATGATATTGAACGAATAGAAATTGTAGAAGGTGCCATGGGGGTAGAATATGGAGCCAATGCTGTTTCAGGAGTTATTAATATTATTACCAAAAAATATTCTGAGGAACCTTGGAAGATTCAATTCCTAGCACAAGAAGAAACGGTGAGCAATGAATATGCTTGGTTTGATAAAGGAAGACACATTCAGGGTCTAAATATATCTCATAACTTAAGTGATAAGCTATATGCGCGCATAGGCTTTAACAGAAATGACTTTGCTGGTTTCTTTGATAACAAACAAGGGCAAAGTTATTATCAAAATGATGGTTTAAGAGGCTATGAATGGCTGCCTAAAATACAATACAACACCAATGCGTTTCTTACTTACAAACGGGATAATTTTACGCTATTTTATAAGTTCGAATACTTCAATGAAACTTTAAGCTATTACGATGAAACAGTACGGTCCAATATTGATGTAGAAAACCAAACAAGCAACCCTTCTTCAACCGACAAAATCTTCAAAACCAATAGGTACGTAAACAATTTAAGTGTCAATGGTACTTTTAATTCTGGAGCAAGGTATGACGCTTCTCTTTCCTATCAAGAGCAGAAAAGAGACCTAAATCAGTTTAACTATTACATCGTCACACAGCAAAAAAGCGATGAAACCGATGAGACCTATCAGTCTAGCAAAGTATTGTTCTCAAAAGGAACTATAAATAATTTGGTTAAGAATGATCATTACAATTTTCAATTAGGGTATGAAGCAAGATATAATAAAGGATTTGACACACAAGCATCTGGCGCAGTCACCCAAGAAGACAAAGAATACACGCAAAGCAACCTAGCGTTATTTACTTCTTCTGAATGGAAAATAACAAATGCTTTATCAGCTAGACCTGGATTTAGGTACGAGTACAATTCAAAGTTCAACAGCCAACTTTTGGCATCTCTAAGTCTCAGGCAGCAATTAAAAAATAGGCTTGAGTTACGAGGAAATATAGGCACCTCATACCGCACACCAAATTTTCAAGAACTCTATTATTATTTTGTAGATTCTAACCATGATGTAAGAGGAAATGAAAATTTAAATCCTGAAAAAGGATATACCGCATTTATCAACCTAAAAAAAACAACTGCAATCCCTAATGGGGTAGTGACAAACACGCTAAAAACAAGCTATATAGATATTAATGACAAAATAGATCTTGCCGTTATCAACAGCACCCCTTTGCAGTATGAGTACATCAATATTAATGCTTATAAACTTTGGGGGGTAACCACCGAAAACAGTATTAAAAAAGAACAATGGAATTTTAATTTTGGAGCCACCCTACAAGGCATCTCTAGAATAGCTGAAAACGAAGCAAATGCTTCTAATGATTTCTTATACTCCTTTCAAATAAATACAAGTGGCACCTATAGCTCCAAAAAATGGAACACTGCGTTTAGTCTCTTATTTAAACATAATGGTGCACAATATGACTACACCGCTTCTGATGTAGATGAAGAAGGCAATTCTGTTTTCTCAAAATCTAAAACCAATGCCTATAGCTGGATGGATGCTTCCATTAGAAAATCTTTTTTGGACAAAAAAATCCAAGCAACAATAGGCGCCAGAAATATACTAGATGTAACCAGTGTAGCCATCAGCAATACCACTTCTGGAGGCGTGCATTCTACGACTAACAACGGACTTTTACTTGGTTACGGTAGGTCTTTTTATCTCAAACTATTATACAATCTAAACTTTTAAAAATTACACGTATGAAACACAATGTATTTACTTTTTTTGTCGCACTAGCCGTCCTATTATTTTCTAGTTGTTCTGATGACGATACTCCCGCAGCTCCTATTGAAATAGTCATTGAAGGCGCCGCTATTTCTCCCGAAGTTGGAGGGCCTAACGAACCTAACCAAGTCTATATAGACTTAAGTACCGAAACTAGTACCGTTGTAAAAAGAGACTCCTGGGATTTAGGTTTTTATAGCGGTTCAGAATTTCAAGTTACGATTAACGGCGCTATATACATGGCCGTCGCTGCGCTGACTACTACGGATATTGATGCCGTAAATAGCACTACCGAAGAGGTGCTAAATTTACAGCCACAAGTTGCCATTGGCACTTTTCAAGCAACAAATGCGGCCTATATAGACAATCCAAATGGAGCAATTACAGGTACCGCAATAGCCACAATAGAAGACACAGATGAAAATAACCCAGTATATCTACTTAACTTAGGTAAAGAGATCGGCACTACGCCTGCCACTACGGGTAGTGCAAATGTATCTGGAGACGATAGGGGTTGGAAAAAAATACGGATCTTGAAAGAAGGCCCTGATTATATTTTACAATTCGCCAATTTAGAAGATACCACACACCAAGAAGTGACCATTACCAAAAATTCTGCTTATAATTTCTCTTACTTTAGTTTTACCACAGAAACCATGGTTCCCGTTGAACCAGAAGCGACAAAGTGGGATTTAAACTTTACTGTATTTACCGACATTATAGAAGGTTTTGGCTCGTATGGTTATGCAGATTATGTGGTAAACAATACAAAAGCAGCTGTTAGTGTATATATGGTAGATACAGCAGAAGCTACTTTTACTTATGACAATTTTGCGCTGACCGACATAAACCCCGCTAATTTTTTAAATGACCAACGTGGTATAGGTAGCACTTGGAGAAATGGTGGCGGACCAAGCACATTACCTTCTTTAAAAGAAGATGTATTTTATGTTCTTAGAGATACGGATGACAATTACTATAAAATAAAATTTTTAGCCCTAACCAATGAAGCAGGCGAAAGAGGTAATCCAGAATTTATTTATAGCCTACTTCAATAGAAGTCAAGATGCCATAAAATTAATGTAATTTAATTTTAGGTCCCTTAGCGTAATTGTTAAGGGATTTTTTTATGCCCAACAAATAAGCCTTAATTTTGAAATTAAATTTCATTTATGAAACCTTTTCGCTTCAAACAGTTTACCGTTAACCAAGATAAATGCGCTATGAAAATAGGCACAGACGGAGTGCTTTTAGGTGCTTGGGCAAGCGTAAACAACTCCATGCATACTATCTTAGATATTGGAACAGGAACAGGCGTTATTGCCTTAATGCTAGCACAACGTTCTATTGCAGATACTATTGAAGCTATAGAACTTGACGGAGATGCTTTTGAACAATGTACCGATAATTTTGAAGCTTCAGATTGGGGAGATCGTCTATTTTGCTTTCATGCTGGTTTTGATGAGTTTGTTGATGAATATACCGAAGAGGAACCTGAGGAAGCTGAGCTGTACGATTTGATTGTTTCTAATCCGCCTTTCTACAGTGAAGAAGTTTCTAGTGGTAATGATGCTCGTGATCAAGCCCGTCAAAACTCATCACTCCCTTTTGACGAATTAGTTTCTGGAGTTTCCAAACTACTTTCTCCTACAGGTGTATTTGCGACTATCATACCGTATAAAGAAGAAGAAAATTTTATTGCTTTAGCTTTAGAAAACAATTTATTCCCTAACAGAATTACACAGGTTAGAGGAACAGAGAATACCGAAATTAAGAGAAGTCTACTAGAGTTTTCATCTACAGAAAGTGAGTACACACCTAAGGAGCTTATTATAGAATTAGAACGAAATGTATACACCAAAGAATACATAGAGCTTACCAAAGACTTTTATTTAAAAATGTAACTTTTCAGCATTGTCCTGTTATAAATCTTTATTTATCTTTGGTAAAAACCCATAGCTATGCGACCAGATTTATTTGAAGCTCCTGATTACTATAACATTGATGATCTTTTATCAGAAGAACATAAATTAGTTCGTAATGCTGCCAGACAATGGGTGAAACGTTCTGTTTCTCCTTTTATAGAAGAATATGCTCAGAAAGCAGAGTTCCCTAAAGAGATTATTGGTGGCCTAGCAGAAATTGGTGCTTTTGGCCCTTATATTCCGCAAGAATATGGTGGCGCTGGTTTAGACCAAATTAGTTACGGCCTTATTATGCAAGAGATAGAACGCGGCGATAGTGGCGTGCGCTCTACAGCTTCCGTACAATCTTCTTTAGTCATGTATCCGATATTCACCTATGGGAATGAAGCGCAGCGTAAAAAATATTTACCAAAATTAGCGTCTGGAGAATTTATGGGTTGCTTTGGGCTAACAGAACCCAATCATGGTTCTAACCCAAGCGGCATGGAAACCAAGTACAAAGATATGGGTGACCATTATCTATTGAACGGTGCTAAACTTTGGATTTCAAATTCGCCATTTGCAGATATTGCGGTCGTATGGGCAAAAAATGAAGAAGGCCGTATTCACGGACTTATTGTAGAACGTAGTATGGAAGGTTTTACCACCCCAACAACACACAACAAATGGTCTTTACGAGCAAGTGCTACTGGGGAGCTTATTTTTGATAATGTAAAAGTACCCAAAGAGAACATCCTTTTAGGCAAAACCGGATTAGGCGCGCCGCTTGGATGCTTAGATTCTGCTCGATACGGAATAGCCTGGGGTGCAATTGGTGCTGCCATGGACTGTTATGATACGGCTTTACGGTATGCCAAAGAGCGTATACAGTTTGGAAAGCCAATTGCCGCAACACAATTACAACAAAAGAAATTGGCAGAAATGATTACCGAAATCACGAAAGCACAATTAATGGCACTCCGTTTAGGGCAACTTAAAAATGAAGGCAAAGCAACTACCGCTCAGATTTCTATGGCCAAACGCAACAATGTAGAAATGGCTATAAACATTGCTAGAGAAGCCAGACAAGTTTTAGGCGCTATGGGAATTTCAGGCGAGTACAGCATTATGCGCCATATGATGAATTTAGAAAGTGTAATTACCTATGAAGGCACGCATGATATTCACTTATTAATTACAGGTGCAGATATCACTGGGTTTCCCGCTTTTCAATAGACCTACAATAGCTTTAACATAAACTTAGTACACTTAAAAAAACAAGTGCGCTAACTTTGCACGTATATAGATGAACTAAATATACAGAAAATGAAAACACTAAAATATAGTATACTTTTTTCTCTTCTTTTTGTTTTTGCAGGACAAGCACAAACCGTAAAAGATCAGAGAATTATTGATGACGCTCAAGAAGCAAAAGAACTTTTAATAAAAGCCGATGATGGCTTAGATTCATTCTTTAAAGAATCTGCTGGATATGTTATTTTCCCTAATGTTGGAAAAGGCGGATTTATTATTGGAGCTGCCTCTGGAAATGGTGCTGTTTATGAAAGTGGTAACTTAATAGGAATGGCAGATCTTAAAAAATTAAATATCGGTTTTCAAGCAGGCGGACAAGCAATTATAGAAGTTATCTTCTTTGAAAACACCGCAGCTATGAACGACTTTAAAGAAGGGAAATTCTCTTTTGCGGCAGAAGCTTCTGCTGTAGCAGTACGATCAGGAATTGCATTTAACGCGAAGTACAAAGACGGTGTGGCTGTTTTTGCATTACCAAAAGCAGGACTAATGGCCGATGCTTCTGTAGGCGGACAAAAATTTAAATTCACTTCTTTTGAATAAGTATTTGAAAAAATAAAAGATAAAAAAAGGGAGCCAAATGGCTCCCTTTTTATTTACTTAACTTTTTCTACCGTAACCACTACAGATTTACTAATAGGGGTATAACTCCTATCTGCAAAATGATTATAAGGTACCAATACATTTGTTTCTGGATAATAAGCCGCAATATCTCCTTTAGGGATGGCATAGGGCAAAACTTTAAAATTAAAAGCGATCCTTGGAGTGTCATCATAATTGCTCCGTAAATTCACCACATCAAGTTTTGTTAAGCCTTTTTCTTTCATGTCGTCTGCATTCATAAAGACCACTCGGCGTTCGTTATACACTCCCCTGTAGCGATCATCTAATCCATAAATTGTTGTATTAAATTGATCATGAGAACGGATGGTCATCAACATAAATTCATCTGACTTTAAATGATGTTCTGGTAATTTATTAAGGGTAATCTGTGCTTTCCCGTTGGGAAGCATACTAAAGTCTAAATTGCGCACATTATTAGGTAAATAGTATCCCACACCCTTAGATTGCTCATTAGTATTTTTAAAACCTTTCACTACTTTATCCATAGTTTCACGCATCAAATTATAATCGGTCCCTAAGGCTAACCAATCAACAGCGTGATTGCCTTTAAAATAGGCATCTGCAATACCTGCTATTATATCTGGTTCACTCTGTAAATTCCCTGAAGTAGGTTTTAGCACACCTTTAGATTGGCGCACACGTCCCATACTATTTTCAACCGTAATGAAACGTTCTTTCCCGTCTTTTACATCCTTTTCAGAACGCCCGTATGTTGGCAAAATTAAAGCCGTTTTTCCTGTAACTAAATGACTTCTATTTAGCTTGGTACTCACCTGCACTGTTAGACTACATGCCTCAATAGCTTTTGCAGTATAGACTGTATCTGAAGCGGCCATTAAAAAATTACCTCCTAGACACATGAATACTTTGGCCTTACCATCATGCATGGCTTTCATCGCTTTAACCACATCATAACCTGGTTGATCAGGAGCCGTGAAACCTAAGTGTTCTTGAATACGCTGATTAAGTCCTTCATCTACAAAATGCATGATCCCTACACTCCTATCGCCTTGCACATTAGAGTGCCCACGAACAGGACAAGTACCTGCATTTGGCTTCCCAATTGCCCCTTTCAACAATAATAAGTTTATAAATTCTCTTATGGTTTCTACTCCATTTTTATGTTGGGTAAGTCCCATTGCCCAACAAACTACAATTTTAGATTTCTTAGCAAGAAACGATACTGCTACATCTATAAGCTTTTCATTAACTCCAGTTTGCTGTATTAAATCTTCAAGATCAAAATTTTCAATATCTGCAAGTAACGTCTCATACCCATCTGTATACTGGTTGATAAAATCATGATCAAATACAGTAGCATCAAGCTGATCTAAAGCGGCTAATTTTTTAATTATCGCTTTCATTAAAGGAATATCTTGATTGATGCGTACTGGCAAATGTAAATCTGCAATATCTATAGGCTTGCCAATCCACCCTTCTACATGTTGTGGGTTTTTGAAATTAACAAGACCTGATTCTTCTAAGGGGTTTATACTGATAATTTTTCCGCCATTTGCTTTACATTTTTCTAAAGCAGAAAGCATTCTAGGATGGTTTGTTCCTGGGTTTTGTCCCGCAACAATTACCACCTCTGCTTCATATAAATCCTCTAATTTAATAGACCCCTTACCAATGCCTAAGGTTTCTCCTAAAGCGACACCACTAGACTCGTGACACATATTAGAACAATCTGGCATATTATTAGTTCCTAAAGCCCTAGCGAACATACCGTATAAAAAAGCCGCTTCATTACTGGAACGACCTGAGGTATAAAAAATAGCTTCATTAGGATCTTCCATAGCTGCAAGCTCTTCTGCTACCAACTGATATGCTTTCTCCCAAGAAATGGGTTGATAATATAAACTTCCAGGCTCCAATAGTAAAGGCTCTGTAAGTCGCCCAAATTTATTTAATTCGTAGTCCGTAAGTTGTGACAAATCTTCTATAGAGTTTTTCGCAAAAAAGGAAGCGTCTATCTTACTAGTTGTTGCTTCATCTGCTAGCGCCTTTGCGCCATTCTCACAGTATTCTGCAAATTTCGAGGATTTTTCTGGGTCAGGCCAAGCACAGCTCGGACATTCGAATCCGTCTACTTGATTCATCTTCAGCAAGGTACCCATAGCACGAATTACACCCATTTCTTTGAAACCATGGCGCAATGCTTCTTTTACACCCAATGCTCCTGCTGCAACAGTAACCGGAGCTTCTACTTTAATATCATTAAATGCTAAACTTCCTGTTAACGATACTTTTCTTTGTGCCTTAACCTCACCCATGTTTCCTTTTTTTTGACCGATTAATTTCTCTAGAATATCTCTACTTTTAAACAAGTAGTTAAATTTAAGGCTTTATCCACTATATGAGTAGGATATGCCGTTCAAAAAATTGACTCCTTTAAAAATTATAGTAATTTTATCCTTCATTGATTAATGTTAAGTTTATGAAATATTATGCATTGCTAATTGCGCTGCTTCTTCTAGGTTGCAAAAACGAGGTCAAGAAAGTTCCCGAAAAACCTATTACAGAAACTCCCGCTACGGAACTCAACATAATTACAACTCCTGATGCCTTATTAGGAGATTTATTTGCTGAAATTCAATTAAATCAGGTTTTTGAAGATGGAAAAACATTTGTGGATTGTACCGCAAAATTTCCTTACGATGAAATTAAACGCAACTACGAACAACAAAAAAATGATTCCACTTTTAATTTAACCACGTTTGTTCACGCAAATTTTGAAGTTCCTACGGCTATATCTTCTGATTTTAAATCGGACACTACAAAAACTGCCGTAGCACATGTAACTGCATTATGGCCTATATTAACAAGAGCATCTGATCAAGAAAATGAACTTAGTTCTTTAATTCCCTTACCAAAATCTTACATTGTTCCTGGTGGGCGCTTTAGAGAAGTATACTATTGGGATAGCTATTTTACGATGTTAGGTTTAGTAGAAAGTGGCGAGTTTGAACTTATTGAAAATATGTTAGATAATTTTGCCCACCTTATTGAAACCGTTGGTCATATCCCAAATGGGAATAGAACATATTATATCACTAGGTCTCAACCTCCGTTCTTTTCTCAAATGGTGAAATTATTGGCGGAACAAAAAGGAGAGCGTGTTTATCAAAAATATAAGGAACCTCTTAAAAAAGAATATGAATTCTGGATGGATGGTGCAGAATCTACTTCGTATGCTATCAATCATGCGGTACTAACCCCTGTTGGAGTTTTAAATAGGTATTATGACCAAGGAGACACTCCGCGGCAAGAATCATACAGAGAAGATTATACCCAAGTAGAAAAAACTTCTGGAGGAACAAAAATGTATCGTGATTTACGCTCTGGAGCAGAATCTGGCTGGGATTATTCTTCTAGGTGGTTTGCTGATGGAAAAACAATGGAGACCATAGAAACTACAGATATACTTCCTGTAGATTTAAATGCACTTATGTACGGTTTAGAAGAAGTACTTCTTACCGCCTTTCAGGACAATTCTGAGTTTACCACCACATTAAAAAAGAGCATGGAAAACCGTAAGGAGTTTTTAAATAGATATAGCTATAATGAAACTTTGGGGGTCTTTGAAGATTACAATTGGGTTGCTAGTGAGCCTACTGGCGTAATTTCTTTAGCCACCGTTTATCCCTTATTTTTTAAAATGACTACGCAAGAACAAGCAGATGGAGTAGCCACTTATATCACTAAAAACTTCTTGAAACCAGGAGGTGTTGTTACATCTACTAACCATACGGGGCAACAATGGGATGCACCAAATGGCTGGGCCCCCTTACAATGGATGACTATTGTGGGTCTCGAAAACTACGGACATCATGAGTTAGCAAAAACTATTGCTACCCGGTGGATTGCCTTAAATGAAAAAGTCTATGAAAACACGGGGAAGTTTGTAGAGAAATACAATGTAGAAGACATGACGCTAGATGCTGGTGGCGGAGAATACCCAGTTCAAGACGGATTTGGTTGGAGTAATGGTGTTTATTTAGCCTTAAAAAACCAATACAAAAAAGATAAAAACAAATTATAAGCAGTTCACCACAAGTTTTACTGCTTACGCATCAATTCTTTTAAAAAAGCAACTAACCGTCATACATTTGACATGAGTTAGTTAGTTAATTATTTAATAATAATTTTTCATTTTCATATAGTGTTCTCGTAAAAGAGCCCAATCTTTATAGATTTGGGCTCTTTTCTATTTTCATGGTTATCTAGACTATTTAGTATTAAATATTTACCTTGCAAAAAATAAACTACAGTTATCTTTTTAACACCCAATAATACCCTTATTTTTACCGTTAATATTTTATTTTACTGATATAAACAATTATCGCTTTAATTGTTAACCGCAATTATGAACATATCATGCTCCCGCTAAAAAAAAGAATACATCATCCAATATTTGTGGTTCCATTGTCGCTTTTTTTATCAGTCTCTGGATATGTAATTAGTGATTTCTTCGCACACTGGCAAAAATTTTGGTTAGGCATGTACCTAGCTGTATTACTGCCCATTGTTATATCATTACCTCTTGCTTTAATTATGGACCGCTATTTCAAAAAATTTCAGTCTCAAACAAAAGAATTAGAGCATTTAGATACGATCAATAAAAAACTTTTCCTGTTAATTTCACATGATGTTAGATCTCCCTTAGCAAGTTTAATTGGCACTATTGATTTAGTGACCGACAATGATTTAGATCCAGAAGAAGCCAAACACTATTTTAGCGAGCTTTCTAGTAAAATTAAAAATGTTAATTCATTTTTAGATGGCTTGCTTAATTGGGCAAGGAGACAAACACAGAACAAACCTTTAGAATTTTCATTATATGAGAGTAGTGATATCATAAAGCTTACTCATGATTTACTAGAGCCTGCCGCGAAACTCAAAAAAATTAGAATTACCATGAACATTGGTACTCATAAAATATATGCTGATAAAGAGAGCTATTCTTTTGTACTAAGAAATATTTTACACAACGCCATCAAATTCACTCCTATTGATGGAGAAATTATCATTGAAACTTTTGTGAAAAATAAACAGATCTATACCACCATACAGGATTCTGGAATTGGCATCTCAAAAAATGAAATCAAAAAAATTCTAGACGGTGAAAATTGGCACACTACCAAAGGTACCTCAAATGAAAATGGATCTGGCTTTGGCCTAAGAACCTGTCTATATTACTTAAAGCAAAACAACGGCGTATTACTACTGGATAGTGAAATACATACTGGAACAAAAATAACTATTGTACTACCCGCTGAAAAATGAGTTTTTTTTGAACCTTATTTAGGTTTCACCACAAGTTTTGCTAGTTACACATCAATTGTTTTAAAAAAGAATATAACGGTTATACATTTGAAATGTGTTAGTTACTTATTGAGTAATAATAAAATTTTTCATTTTCATATAGTGTTCTCGTAAAAAAGCTTGTTAATCTTCCAATTAACAAGCTTTTTATTTTACATCAATCTTCACTATTACTTGTAACAGTTAAGTCCACCAATTTGGATTTCTCAAACAAGAATTAATTATTTACAAATTGGCCATTTCTATCGCTGATAATTTAAATCCTCCTACTTTAGGCTTAGCGTAATTCAATGTCACCTTCCTCTGAAGGTATGCCAAACACCAAAAACAAAATAGCATTATACTTATGTTTCAGGCTAATACGAAGGACATTAAAAGCTTTTGTAATTTGTGCTTCTACCGTTTTGGGAGATATATTTAGGTATTCTGCAATTTCAACATTAGAAAGTCCTTCTTTCTTACTTAAGGAAAATATTTCTCTACACTTCGGTGGTAGTTTTTCTATTTCTTTAGAAACTACCTGTATCATTTTTTCAATAATCTTATCATCTGAATTTTCAACTACTTCTGCCAATGACTGGTAGTATTTCATTTGAAGCATCATAACCGATTTATCCTTCTTATAACTATTAACAAATTCGTTATAAATAGATTTGTATAGAAAACTTTGGATAGAGAATTCTGCATTCAATTTTTTTCGATATTGCCAAGTTTTCAAAAATACATTCTGAACAATATCTTCTGCTAACGTATGGTCATTTATTAGGCTCATTGCATACCCATACAACCTTCTATGATATTTATCTAATAGAAACATATAGGCTTTTTCATCTCCCTTTCTGAGGCTCTTAATCAATTCTGAATTGTTTGTGAAGTCCATTTGCGGCATTTATAAGAACGCCACAATACTATGAATATCACAATTAATATCCAAATATTATGTGAAATTGAAAAAAATATGTGTCAAAAGTAAGGGTATTGCTATTTGGTCTTGTATTACTAATATGAAACTTCAAAGAAACATGTATAGATGATTGAAGATGAAATTAATAATTGTCTACTGAGGTACCTAAACAACTCAGCCACAGGTGCTGATTTAGACATCTTAAATAATTGGATTCAAAAGCCATCTAATGAGATACTTTTTAAAGAATATATTGAAACACATTTTGCAATTAATATTGGCATGAATAAAGTAGACTCTTCAGAAATACGAAAAATACTTCTTAAGGAAATTCGTAAAGAAAAAAATACTTTTTATCGTATAAAACCAAAATCAATACTAAAGTATGTGGCTGTAGGCTTTCTGTTTTTAGGGATGGGCTACATTTTTCAAACAATAATAGGTAAATCTAAGCTAGAAAATATTCCGCTTCCAATAGAAGAGGCTATTACATTAGAGTTAGATAATGGAAATATAAAAATTATCTCTGAAGACGGTACAACAAAAATTGTGGATGTTGACGGACAAGTTGTAGGCAAGCAAAAAGGACAACAGTTAGTATATTCAAATGATGTAGATGTAGCTACAGAAACTTATAACACCCTTTCAGTACCTTATGGAAAAAGATTTGATTTAAATCTTTCTGACGGCACTAAAGTTCATCTTAATGCAGGCAGTTCTCTTCGTTACCCCGTAAAATTCATATCTGGAAAAATTAGGCAAGTTTTTTTAAAAGGTGAGGCCTATTTTGATGTCGCTGAAAATAAAAAAAACCCATTTATAGTGAATGCCTACGAACTAAATGTACAAGTTGTAGGAACAGAATTTAATGTTGTTGCGTACCCTGAGAATATGAATACAGATGTAATTCTTGTTGAAGGCTCGGTAGGTCTATATGAAAGTAATGAAGAGTTTGATATAGCTAAAAACACCATGTTACAACCTGGATTTAAAGCTAGTTTTGATAAAGAGCATAAAACAATTAATACAGGTAAAGTAAATACTACGCTTTATACTTCTTGGATAGATGGCACTATATTTTTTAGAAATGAACCTTTTGACAATATTATAAAAAGTTTAGAACGCCAGTATAATACTATCATAATTAATAACAACAAGACTCTAGGCAATGAAACATTTAACGCTAGTATTGAAGTTGAGAGAGAAAGTTTAGAAGAGGTACTGAACTACTTTAATAAGGTGTATGCCATAGAATACCAAGTTGTGAATAACAAAGTGATTATAAACTAACTCAAAAAATAAGAATATATGATATAAAAACTATGAATGATGAGCATTGAAAAATAGGAGTACTTCATCCATTTTAATAGGATAAAAAAAATCGGAAAATGCGCTAACATTCCCCGATTATAAAATGTGATTAATACTCTAAATAAATTAACCACCATAACACGCTAAATATATGAAAAAAGCACTAAACCCTTTTGCTCAAAGTATTGGGGTACCAAAAATTGATCTCAAAATGAAATTATCCTTGTTATTTTTAGTGATAACCATGTTCTCTTTGCAAGCTAATACAGCTTATTCTCAAAAAACAAAGATTTCATTAAATATGAATAATGTTACCATGTCACAGGTAATTGATGAAATAGAAGTTAAGACCGAATTTAAATTCATCTTTAATACTAAAGCTTTAGATTTAAAAAGGTTGGTTTCTATAAATGTTGAACAGCTTACAGTAGATAAAATATTAGAAAAGTTATTCAACCAAACCAAAACGACTTTTGAAATAGATAATAAGAAAATTCTTCTTCGACAAATAAAGGCGAATAATGTAGTTTCTGTTGATGCATCTAAAGTAGTTGTTTCTCAAGACTTTCAAGTTAGTGGGATCGTTACAGATGAAACAGGGGCTCCATTACCAGGAGCTAGTATTGTAGAGAAAGGTACTACTAATGGGACACAAACTGATTTTGATGGTAAATTTTCTTTAAATGTAGTGGATCAAAATGCTATACTTTTAGTTTCTTATATAGGTTTCGTAAGAAAAGAAGTTCCGTCAAATAGCGGAGGCCTCTTATCTATTGTATTAAAAGAAGATTCTGCTAAATTAGATGAAATAGTGGTTGTTGGTTATGGAACACAGAAAAAATCTGACATTACGGGTTCAATTGCTTCGGTAAAAAGTGAAGACTTTAATCAAGGGGTAGTGACAAACCCAGGACAACTTTTACAAGGTAAATTAGCGGGAGTTAATGTAGCTGCTGTAAGTGGTGAGCCTGGTGCTGCACAAAATATTATTGTACGTGGTGTAGGAAGTCTTAGATCTGGAACAACACCTCTTTTTGTAATTGATGGTTTTCCTATTGATAATAGCACAACGGGCTTAGATTCTAATCCTTTAAACTTTATAAACCCCCAAGATATAGCATCTATGGATGTTCTAAAAGATGCTTCTGCTACGGCAATTTATGGAGCTCGTGCGGCTAACGGTGTTATTGTGATTACTACCAAAAAAGGGGAAACCGGCAAAACTAAGATGAACTTGTCGGTTTCGACAGCTATAGCTAATCTTTCAAATAAAATAGACGTGTTTAGCGCTTCTGAATTTAGACAACAAGTGTCTGCAGTTGGTGGCACTTTAGATGATCAAGGAGGAAATACTGACTGGCAAGATGCATTGACAAGAACGGCAGTATCAAAAAATATAAACTTCTCTATGAGTGGTGGTGCTAGTGATAAGTTTTCTTATTTCGTATCTACTGGCTTTGATAATCAAGAAGGTATTTTAGAAAATAGTTCATTAAAGCGATATTCAGGTAGAGTAAACTTAAACCAGAAAGCTTTAGACGGACGTTTTAATGTTGATTTTAATTTAACAGCTTCAAGAGTATTGAATGAAAGGTCTGATGATGGATCTGCAGAGAATACTGTTAATGAGCAGAGTACGATTATAGATATGTTGCAACTGAACCCAACCATTCCTGTATTTACTGATGGGCAGCCAACTTTTTTAGATGAACGTTTAAATCCAGTTCTTCGTAATCAAATTTACTCAGATTTAGCGAACCAAAACCGAATTTTGGCTAATATTTCGCCATCTTTTGAAATCATAGAAGGGTTAAGGTATAAAGCTAGTTTAGGTGTTGATTATTCATTAACAACACGCGATCAACAACAGTTACCTTATGCTTTGTTAGAAGGTAGTGAAGATGGTTTTTTAAATACTTTTACCACTTCTAATAGTACTTTTTTAATTGAGAATACAATAACTTATTCTTTTGACACAGGAAAGCACAATGTAGTGGGCTTGGCAGGTCATTCATATCAAGAAACTAATGTTGAGCGAAAGGAATTACAATTAGAAGGCTTTGCTTTAAATGGTATTGAGCCTCGTTATCAAGATCAAATTAGCACCGAATTATTACCCACTTCACTAAATTCTGAAGCTTTTACAAATGAACTGCAATCCTTTTTTGGTAGGGTACAATATGCCTATGATAGCAAATATTTGTTAACGGCAACTATGCGTGCCGATGGTTCTTCTAAGTTCGGAAAAAATAATAAATATGGATACTTTCCGTCAATAGGATTAGGCTGGAATATACATAAAGAGAATTTTATGGCTGACAATACGTTGTTTACTAATCTTAAATTAAGAGCTAGTTGGGGGCAAACAGGTAACCAAGATGGTATTGACAGTAAAGTTAGCTTAGCTAGTTTTGTAGATTCCAAGAGTGATAATGACACCTACCCGTTAGATTCAAATGCTTCGACATTAGATGGTTATCCTTTCGGTACAGTAGCTGTTAGAACAGATAATCCAGATCTAAAATGGGAAGTAGCTACACAAGCTACGGTTGGTCTTGACTTTGGATTAATAAATAACCGATTGACAGGTTCATTTGATTACTTTAATAAAGTAACAAGCGATGTGGTTTTGTTCGCTTTTAAAATCGACCCTATTCAACCAACAGATAAATTTTGGACAAATATTGAAGATATGGAAATTCATAACTCAGGTATTGAATTTGCATTGGACTACAATAGCGATTTCACCAAAGATTTTTCATACAATATTGGAGGTAATATTGCATATACGAACAATAAGGTGATTAATTCGCCATACTCTATACTAACTACTGGGTCTGCCCTAGGAGCTGGTCAAACAGGAGCAACTATTAATGGATATCTGAATAATGAGCCAGTAGGTACTTTCTACATTAAAGAATTTATTGGTATAGGTGATGACGGAAAAAATCAATTTAGAGATGTTGTTGCTGATGGTCAGGATTTAGACAATGACCGAATCGCGGCTGGTAGTGCTTTGCCAGACATAATTTATGCCTTCTTTTTAAATTTAAAATACAAGCAACTTTCTTTAGGCTTAAATTTTAACGGAGTTTCTGGAAATAAAATTTACAACCATACTGCAATGACATTATTCGGTAAAGGTCAATTAAGTAGAAGTTTAAATACGACTGATTTTGCGACAGAATTTTCTAATGAAGATCTTAGTAATTCAAATGAAGTATCTACTCGCTATTTAGAAGATGGTGGTTATTTACGATTAAACAATGCTACTTTGGCGTATACCTTAAATCCTAAAGGTGTGTTTGATGATATTGTTAATGGTATTAGATTTTCACTTACAGGACAAAATTTATTTGTAATTAGTGACTATTCAGGCTTTGATCCTGAAGTAAATACAGGAAGTACAGTCGATGGTATTCAAACATTCGGAATAGATCGTTTTACTTACCCTACGCCTAGAACATTTCTATTAGGATTAAATGTATCATTTTAATAAAAAATAATTTACAGATGAAAAATAAAATTTATATAACGGTACTAACAATCGTTTCTCTGTTGAATTGGAGTTGTACCGATTTAGAGGAAGAAAGACTTGATGAATCGGAGTTTGGTGGCCAAGCTGAAAAAATAAGTGGAGCTATAGCACCAGCTTACGGACAAATATCATCGACATTTTTTATAACGAACTATTACGGTTTACAGTTAATTTCTGCAGACGAAGCCATTTTACCATTCCGCGGTGGAGTAGATTGGTTTGATGGAGGTAAATATATGTCGGCACATACTCATAACATGACGCCAACTAATGATATGGTGACCACTTCTTGGAATGCACTTACAAAGAATATTTCTAGAACATTAGCCGCAATTGAAGTATTAACTCCTCTGTCTGAAGAAGGAAGTACTGAAGCAACAGGAGCATTGCATGAAATGATAGCTTTACGAGCGTATTTGAATATGCTGCTTTTAGATAGCTGGGGTATTGTACTTAAAAAAGATTCTTCAACTGAGCTTTCAGTAGTGCTTAGAGGACAAGAGGCTATTGATTATATTGAAAGTGAATTTTTAGCGGTGGTAGACGTTATAAATACCGATAGAGGTTCTGGTAGAATGACCCAGAGCGCTGTTTGGGGCTTTTTAGCAAGATTACATTTGAATGCTCCAGTTTATCGTGATCCTTACGGAACGCCAAACTTTACTGCAGAAGATATGAATAAGGCTATAGAGTATTCTGACAACGTAATTAATTCAGGCTTATATAGCTTATCTCCTGAGTATTTTGAATTATTCAACGATGAAAATAGAGGGAATGCGGAGTTGATCTTTGCTTTAGATCAACGTGGTGTATTAGAAGAAGAACATAGTCGTTGGGCCTATTGGTCTATTTCAAAATCTATGTTTCCTAGACCAGAACACCCAAGTGCAGATGGTACAGATGGACCTGCAATAACTACTAGTTTCTACCAAACATGGGTAGATGCCTATGAAGGGGTAGACCCTGCCGAAGCTGATTCTCGATTCTATCAAAGAAATACCTTGGTCCCTGACGCTCAATTGGCAGATTTAGCAGGCCGAACGCCGCTTCTTGAAACAGAAACAGAAAATAGTTTTTACTGTATTGCCCCTGAAGATTTTGAAATGGATAGAGGTATTTTAAGAGGCATGCAATGGGGAGCTAGAAAAGGGGATGACGGTACATTTATAACTTGTGAAGATGGTACTGTTAAGATATATCCAATACCGTTAACAAAAGGAAACGGACCAGCAAGAGATATAGGATATGTAAACCATGTTTTAGATATTAACTTTTCTATACCAGGTTCATTACATGACACAGGGTACAGATCTGCAAAATATCAGTTTAGCCGCACCTCACCTGATGGTAATGATTTTAGTAGTGTAGATCTTGTATTGATGCGTTTGGCAGAAATATATTTAATACGAGCAGAAGCCAAATTAAGAAATGGAGATAATGGCAGTGCATTAGCAGATGTTAATTTTGTAAGAACATCTAGAACTGCGAGACCAGATCAAACTCCAGCTGCATTGGCTGCGGTTGATTTAGATATTGTATTCAGAGAAAGAGGTTTTGAATTGTATTGGGAAGGGTTTAGAAGAACTGATCAAATACGATTTGGAAAATATGAAGATTCTTGGTCAGAGAAAACGGATTCAGATCCAAACAATCGTTTATTCCCGATTCCTCAAAGTGCTGTTGATGGCGCTTCGGGTATAGTTGGTTTCTTAGTTCAAAATCAAGGATACTAATTTTAGTAATAGACCTTTTTGTAACATTACTTAAATAATATTTAATACGAGTGAGTTGGAGTTAATTTTGATTAAAGGGTGGCTACAGATAATGGCCACCCTTTTTAAGTATATAAACATTAGAGATCAAAAAAACACATTTCACTTACCCCTTCTTTTATTGATTGCAGATACCTATCCTACCAAAAAAAGAAGATACCAAGGCTAAAGTTAGTTAAGTAACAGTCTTAAATCATCCCAATAACATTAGTAGTACCAAAAGGTTACATATCTAGTTTTCTTTTGGGTAAAACAGTAATCACAAAAAAATAAATATAACCCTCATACAAGTAAATAAAATGAAATATCTAATTTTTATCTTATTGATTCTTAACACCATGACGAGTCTAGGACAGGACACCAGCAAACCAAAACTTGTGGTTGGCATAGTCATAGATCAAATGCGTGCAGAATACTTATATCGTTTTCAAGACAACTATACAGAAGATGGTTTTAAGCTATTAATGAACGAAGGTTTTAATGTAAAAAACACACATTATAATTACATGCCTACCATCACAGGCCCTGGGCATGCTTCTATTTATTCGGGAACAACACCAGAAAATCATGGAATTGTTAGCAATGACTGGTATAATCGTGAATCAAAAAAAACAATGTATTGTGCGGAAGACACAACTGTATTGATGGTAGATTCTGATAAAAAAGAGCTTCTAAATATTCCAATAGGCAATAGATCACCACAAAACTTAAAAACAACAACTATTACAGATGAGTTAAAGTTGTTTAGCAATGGTAGATCTAAAGTCATAGGGGTATCTTTAAAAGATCGAGGAGCCATTTTTCCTGCTGGACATTTAGCAGATGCAGCATATTGGTATAATGCTAATAATGGCAATTTCGTGTCTAGCACCTATTATTTAGAAACGCTCCCTGAATGGCTCGTAGCCTTTAATAATTCTCATAAGGCAGACTCCTTATTAAACCTTACTTGGAATACTTTTTTAACAAGGGATAAATACATACATAGTGGAGCAGATGATGCAAGTTTTGAAAAGGTTTATAAAGGCAGAGAAACTTCTACATTTCCGTACCACTTAAAAAAACTCCGAAAAACTAATGGCAACTATAGCTTACTTGCAGAGGTGCCTTACGGAAATACATTAGTAACTCAGTTAGCAATAGAAGCCATTAAAAAGGAAGGTTTAGGGCAAGGAAAAGAGATTGATTTTTTAACGATAAGTTATTCCGCAACAGACTACATAGGGCATCATTTTGGAATTAGGTCAAAAGAAGTGGAAGATGCATATGTTAGAATGGATAGAGAAATAGCAACACTTCTGAAGAATCTAAATAAAGAAGTAGGCAAGGGCAATTATACCTTATTTTTAACTGCAGATCATGGGGCTAGTGACACCCCTAATTTTCTAAAAACAATGAGACTACCCGGGGAATTTTATACTCCTGAAAAAATAAAAAAAAGAATCAATGCAGATTTGTCTGAAAAATTTGGGGTATCAGATTATATTTCTTTTATAGATAATGCACAGCTATATTTTAATGAAACTAGTACTTCAAAAGAATTGGTAATTAAAAGAGCAGCTTCTTTTTTAAGAACTATAGAAGGTGTTAAAAGTATTTACACGCCTAATTTACTCCATAGTAATTCTTATGAAAATAGTATAGATCCTTTAGTTAAGACTAGTGTTCATTTAGAAAATTCTGGAGATATTTTATTTGAATTTCATTCTGGCTGGATGGAAGAAAGGCCTTATGGAACAACACACGGAAGCACCTATACAAGCGATACACATGTTCCCTTACTGTTTTACGGGCATGGTATTCCAAAAGGAGTCGCTACGAAAAAACATGTAATCACTCAGATTGCACCAACGCTTTCTATGATATTAGATATTCCATTACCCAATACAAGTAACAGAAAACCTATTGATGGGATATTTACAGGAAATAAATAAACATAGATAACAACCTGGTCGTAAGAATTAGTTAACATGTAAGATAAACGCTAAGCCTTTTCACTCAGAGAATATATACTTGATATTATATTTATCCCTAAAAATCAAAATAAAGAAATAACAATAACAAATGTTCTGCCAGAAGAAAACTGAGCTATTTAAAACATATTTAGCTTTCACCACAAGTTTTGCTAGTTACACATCAATTGTTTTAAAAAAGAATATAACGGTTATACATTTGAAATGTGTTAGTTACTTATTGAGTAATAATAAAATTTTTCATTTTCATATAGTGTTCTCGTAAAAGAGCCCAATCTTAATTGATTTGGGCTCTTTTTTATGGTATCAAATTTAATTGAAGTCTTTACTCTCATTGAAGTAACCGCAAAATTGCTTATATTTAAACTACACTATCGTGACATTCACCGACCCAAAACTACAAGCCAACTAACTTGTAAGTTTTTTCTTTCAGATTGATTCTATTTTTGTACTTATAAAGGGCTAGCTTTTTATTTAAGATGGCTATACTTTTCTTAAAACCCAAATTATGTACTTTTTAAAAAATAAATTACACCATCCTTTCATAGTAATATTGATGTGCGTTATTTTATCTGTTTCCGGATTTCTGATAACTGACTATATTGTGGCATGGGAAAAATTCTGGAAAGGACTTTACTTAAGTATATTCCTCCCTATATTTATATCCACCCCTATTGCAATAATTATAGATAGCTATTTTAAAAAAATAAAATCTCAGAATATTGAATTAGAACAACTAGACACCATTAATAAAAAATTATTCTTATTAATCTCACATGATGTACGCTCTCCTTTGGCGAGTCTAAAAGGATTGATAGATATGATTGCTAACAATGAGTTAGATGCAGAGGAAAGCAAAAAATATCTTAATCAGCTTTCTACCAAATTAGACCACCTCAATGATTTTTTAAACGGACTCTTTGAATGGTCACAGAAGCAAACACAAAACAAACCTTTAGACTTTACCAATTTTGATCCTTTTGAAGTAATAAACCCAACTATTAACTTGCTAGAACATGCCATTGAAAAGAAAGACATTATCACAACCGTAAAAAGCACTAAAACCTTTCTCTACGCAGATAAAGAAAGTTTCTCATTCATTTTTAGAAACATTCTACACAATGCCATAAAGTTTACAGATAAAGAAGGTGAAATTCAAGTAGAAACAAAAGCTCACAATGGAGAAATACATATTACTATAAAAGACAATGGTGTTGGCATCACGGAAAAAGAAATTGATAAAATTTTAAATGGAAGCAATTGGTACACCACTAAAGGAACTTCTCAAGAGAACGGTTCTGGTTTTGGCTTGCGCACCTGTTTTTACTACCTAGAAAAAAACAATGGGCGTTTAAAAATTGAAAGCGAAATTGGGAACGGTAGTACGTTCACTATTGTACTACCAGAAGCTTCGTAAGACCTAAATAATATAAAGACAGCATTAAATAAGCCTTAACAACAAAATGTAACAGATAAACCACATGTTTTGCTACTTACACATCAATAGTTTTACAAAAGTGAGTAATCATACTATATTTGATACGAGTTAGTTAGTTAAATAGTAAATTTTCATTTTCATATAGTGTTCTCGTAAAAGAGCTCGGTCTTGATTGACTCTGGGCTCTTTTTTTTGTTCTAGAATCAGTCTTTTTTTAGACTACTAGGTAAAAAATTATAGACTTTTTTAAAAGCTACTGTGAAGTGTTGTGGATTTTTATATCCTATTTCATAAGCAGCTTCAGCAATAGTAAAGCCCTCATCTTCAATTAAACTCTTTGCTTTTTCCATTCGTAAATTTGTTACATACGAAAAAATTGGTTTTCCAAAGACTATTTTAAAATGCTTTTTTAATTTAAATTGATTAACTCCTGACACCATAGCTAGTTGAGCAATAGTGAACGGGTTTTTAATATGATCTCTTAAGATGGTTTCCGCATGTATAATTTTCAGATAGTCTTCTTCACATATACCCTCTGGGTATTTAATTTCCTTATTTTTTAAGCGATTAAAAAAAATAGCAAGAATCTCGGTAATTTTAGACTCTAAATAAGCTTTTTTTAAACCCCCTTCAAAATCGCACGTCATAATTTCATTTATTATACTATGAAGTTGCGGTGTAATAGGCTTACTATTTTCCCACATCAAAAAAGGATGATTCTGTTCTAAAGCTATACCAAACTCAGAACATTCTTTCTTAAACGAAGTACCAAATACGCGTTTCAAATAATCCTTTGTAAATAAAATTTCTAAAGTTTCTCTTTGGGGTTTATCATAACGCAAAGTTCCATTTACTTCTGGCAAGAAAAAAAAATTATAATGCCCTCCTGGAATTGCGACCACAACACTTTTATCATTGTTAGGAGTATAAATACTGCTGCCTTCAATTTCAAAGTGAATTTTTAAAAAAGGAAAATCATGAGCTACATCAATACTAAGTGGCGGATTTATTTTCCCACTACGCATATTAACTTTAATCCCATCAAGTAGTATTTCTCGCGTTTTACCTACTATAAAAGGATTTTCTGAAACTAGCGTACGATCCTCAATCACCTTCTTTTTAAAACCTTCTGTAAAAACCTTGGTGGTCACTTTATGAGGGTAAACGTGATTCCGATATACTGATTTCATAAAATACTTTTTACGGCTTTAATAATACTTTTCGCGTTACCCTAGTCGTCAAGCATTAGAATACTTTTGCGGCTATTATTATTTAAACTAAATATAAATAACGAAAATACTAGAATATTATGAAAATATCAAAACTATTAGGAGCAATCCTCCTATTGTTTTTTGCAGTTACATTAAATGCCCAGAACCAGACCGCTACTATATCAGGAAAAGTTATTACATCAGACGGAGCTCCTGCCCCATATATCAATGTCATCATAAAGGAGCTTAACGCAGGATCAATTACTAACGCATTAGGAACATACGAACTACGAAATGTAGCCTATGGTTCTTACACCATTGAATATTCGCTTATCGGAATGGAAAAAAAGGCAATGACAATTCATGTAAATACCCCAAATATTACGGTACATGATGTACTGCTAAATGAAAGTAGTGAAAAGCTCAGTGAGGTTGTTGTAAGTGCCCAAAGACTTAACCAGTTTGCACATAAAGAATCTGAATATGTAGCCCGTGTACCCTTAAAAAATATCAATAACCCACAATCCTATTCTGTTGTGACGAATGCCCTTTTAAAAGAGCAAATTACAACTGACCTACCTTCCGCCTTTAAGAGTATCACAGGAGGAGGTTACGTGGAATCAAATGACGGAAATGTAAGTGTTTATTTAAGAGGATTTAGGTCTGATGTTCATTTAAGAAATGGAGGAATTGCATGGATAAAAGCCCCTTTAGATCCCCAAAACATAGAACGTTTGGAAATTATTAAAGGACCAGGATCCTTATTACACGGTACAAATGTAAATAACATTGCAAACTTTGGTGGCGTTGTAAATAAAGTTACTAAACAAGCCTACGATGGTAAAAAACTAGATCTTGGCTTTATTACTGGCCGTTGGGAACAAGAACGAGCAACAGTTGATTATAATACTGTTTTAAGTAAGGAGGATAAAGTGTATTTTAGAATAAATGCTGCTTATAATTCTGAAAATAGTTTTCAAGACCAAGGAATTATTAGAGAATTTATGGTAGCTCCATCTATAACTGTTGATGTATCTGATAAATTAAGTGTAAAAGCTAATTTGGAATACAATAAGAGTAAACGCAACTTAAACTTTGCTAGAGGCCTCGCAGGAAGTCTTATTTCAGATGAAGTTAATTCTTGGGACGATTTAGGCTGGGACTATCACACCAACTATGGCACTAATGAAATGGCCGGTTACTTTTCTACTTTAGCCGCTCAAATAGCCATAGACTATACCTTATCCGATACTTGGTCCTCAAAAACAAAATTTACGAAAGCCACAACGTTCACTGATGCCAATTACCTCAGAGTTGTTATGCTAGATGAAACAACAG
Source organism: Cellulophaga sp. HaHa_2_95 (assembly GCF_019278565.1). The sequence goes on from NZ_CP058988.1 coordinate 43,601, forward strand.
TTGGCAGATATTATCTTCAACTAGATCCAAGAGAAACGGGCAATACTCACGTACAACAAGATTTTTTAAACATATTTGAAGGTGATAAAATTGAGAATAAATTTATTGCAGGACTAAGCTACTTACATAATTTTGACGACACACAACGTACAGGTGTTTGGAATGCTATAGATGCTGTTGATACTACTAATCCAATAATTACAGGGCTAACAAATGAGCAATTTGAAGCTAATTTAGCTGATGAAACTAAAAATAAAACACTTACAAAGTTTCAAACCTTAGGTTTTTACGCTTTTGATGCCATCACGGTTAACAAGCAATTAACCCTTACGGGAGGCTTACGCTTTGATCGTTTTATGGCAGATAATACTATCACAAATGGTCTTGAAGGAACTAATGGGTATAATCAAAATAGCTTGAGTACTAAACTAGGCTTAGCCTATAACCCTTTTGACGATAAAGCATCTGTATTTATAAATTATATGGATGGACTGAGTAATAACGCTCCTTCTGACAATGGCAATGGAGAAATTATCACTTGGGATGCTGAAAGAGCAAAACAATTTGAAGCGGGGACTAAGCTCAACTTTTTTGATGGTAAATTAGTAAGTACCATTAGTTACTATAACATCAACATTGATAACGATATTATTGTAGATGAAAACGGAATAAGTTCTCAAACGGGAGAAACCTTAAGTAAAGGCTTTGAAATAGATTTAATTGCAAATCCCGCTCCTGGCCTAAATATTGTCGCTGGATACACTAAGAACAATGCAACTTTGGAAAAAGTTGATTTTGGGAATGAAGCTCTTTTAGGGAACAGTTTAACATACACTCCCGAAACGGTATGGAATTTCTGGATGAGCTACCAAGCTTTAAAAGGTAAAGTGAAAGGACTAGGTTTTGGTCTTGGAGCCAATCATATGAGTGAAATATATAATAGCACTGCAAACAATTTTGGCTCAAAAACATACACTACAGTTGATGCCACTATTTTTTACAAAAAAAATAACTATAAAATTAGCCTAAAAGCAGATAATGTTTTTGACCAAGAATATTACAACGGCTACGGAATACCACAAAAACCTTTTAATTTTAGAGTAGGCATATTTTATAGTGTATTCTAGATACCTCATATCAAGAAAGAGGACACTAACAAGTATCCTCTTTTCTATTTCTTAAAAAAACAAAGCAATGAAACTATTATTTTACACCTTTTGCCTCTTTACTGTTTTTTCAAATGCTCAAAAAATAGAAATCGGAGACGTAAAAAAGATCCAGTCTACCATTTTAAATGAAGAGAGAGAATATTGGGTATCCTTACCCGAAAACTATGCTAATGAAAAATATGAGACTCAGAAATACCCTGTAGTCTATTTGTTAGACGGAGAAAAATATTTTCAGACAGTAACAGGCATGGTTAAAAATCTATCTAATGGGTACTACCCTCAAATTCCTGAATGCATTGTTATTGCTATTAAAAATACCAATAGATCTAGAGATTTAACCCCAACAATTGTTAGAGATCTTTCTTATGAATCTGGTGGTGCAGCTAAATTTGAAGCTTTTATTACTGATGAGTTAATTCCCGAAGTAAATAAAAATTACAACACTTTAGATTATAAGATTTTAATAGGTCATTCTTTTGGAGGACTTTTTGCTTTTAACCTGGCACTAAAAACACCATCTCCCTTCAACGCTTATATCGTGATAGACCCCAGCTTATGGTGGGACAACAACACCACGGTACAAAAACTAGAACAGACTTTGAAAACTAAGGATTTTAAAGGAACCACATTATTCTTTGCCAATGCTAACTCTATAGGAAACCAAAAAGAGCCTAGCAAACAGCATTACGCCCATTTTGATGCTAAAAAGAATAGCCTAAAATTATTAGAAGATAATCTTCCTAAAAAATTAAATTTTCACAGTAAATATTACAAAGATGAAGATCATGGCAGTGTTGTGCTACCTTCCTTAATTGATGGGTTGAGAACTGTTTTTAAAGGCTTTCGAATGAACGTAAAAGAACTCATTAAAAACCCATCTCTAATAGAACACAATTACCAACTATTATCAGATAAGATAGGGGTTGATTTTAAACCACAAAGTACTTACTTAGATAGGGTGGTTGATTTAGCCTTGAAACAAGGTGAAAAGGAAAACGCAAAAATTCTACATGATTTAAACAAAAAATTATATCCTCAGAACACGTATTTAGAACACAAATTTGAGTTTTAGAATGAAAAGATACACTTTCAGAAAATTGATAAATGACATACACTTATGGCTAGGAATTATCAGTGGTATTGTCTTATTTATAGTTTGTCTAACGGGAACAATTTTAGCATTTGAAACCGAGTTGATTTTACTTTTTGACAAGCAAGATTATTATTCTGAAAAAACAGGAGAACCACTTTCTTTTGAAGAAATCATAACAGCTATCGAAAAAGAAAATCATGTAGTGAAAGATTTCATTTACTTTAAAGAGGAAAATCAGAACTTACAATTTACCTTACTCACCAAAGAGGAGGCACACTCTGGTAAACCAGCAAGAGGTAGATCTGTTCAAATCAACCCATTCACCGGAGCGGAAGTTAAAGCAACAGGAAAAACAAAAGCCTTTATTCATTCCGTTGAAGAGTTACACCGCGTTTTACTTCTTGATCAAAAAATAGGGAGGCCAATTGTTGGAGTTTGCACCATCATTTTTAGTCTACTTTGTTTTTCTGGATTATTACTTTGGATGCCAAAAAAAATAAAACAATTCAAAAAATGGAAGTTTTGGAAACAGGGTTTTACTTTGAAAACAAAAGCCAATTGGAAACGCGTAAATTATGACATTCATAATACTTTTGGATTTTACGCACTTGCTCCTATGTTATTAATGGGGCTAACAGGTTTGCTATGGTCTTTTCAGTGGTATTATGACGGGCTAGAAAATGTACTGGGAGACAAATTGGGTAAATCAAGGTTTGATACCACCCTACCCTTAAAAACAGCTTATGATCAAATTCCAACGATAGATTACGCAGCGCTACTAAAAAAAACAGATAGCATCTTACCTCATAAAAATGCAGCTACTAGAATTACACTACCCTTAAAACCAAATGAAAGTGTCATGATCAGAAAAAAAAGTGATGGCTTTTTTGCTTATGACGCTGCAGATAAACTACAATTTAACCCTTATACAAATACACTCATTTCAAAATCGCTTTTTAAAGATGAAAAGCTTGGTGGAAAAATAGCAAGTCTAATCAGAGGTATACATGTAGGATCTTTTGCAGGTACATTCACTAAGATTATTTACTTCGTAAGTTGCCTAATAGCAACTTCGTTACCCATTACAGGAACCTTAATATGGATAAATAAGATGAAAACAAATAAGTTCTCGAAGTAATTCTGTCCTTTTAATTTACTTGTTATATGAACAAGAGTCGTACACTTAATTTAGTTTTTCAAAAAGGCACTATGCCCAAATGCCCCTATTTCAAACACAATTGACTTAAATAAAAGAAACTATCTTCCTTCATTTAATAATAATCATACTTTACCATTTCAATTTTTACTTCAAGTATTACTTGAAAAGTAGCCATTTTAAAAAGCTACAATACCTTTAAATTATCTATAAAATTACGTGCTAAACCTGAAAATCAACCTATTAAGAAACACTTAATTACGATAATTAGATACAGCCCTAGGTCTTTATTTACAAGACAATAATTCGCATGAAACTCCCTTAACTGGTATTTTCTTTCTATTTTGGAAGCTAGACAGACCAAGCAGGACTACTAAAACAGACTTAACTCTCCTGAATTCATTGGCTGGTACTATAAAGACCGTAATTAAAAGTACAAGACCTGCATTGCCGATTAAATAAAGTAACCTGCTTTTTATGAAAAGAAAAATACTTACCATTCTTGTTATTTTTATATTGGGAAAAGCGACTGCTCAATTAGACAGCACAACCGTGAAACCGAAGACGAATCTATTTAAGAAAAGTACGGTACCCCTATCGCTTATCGGGGCAGGTATCTTATTATCTGATAGCGGCTTTGAGAAATCATTTAACACAAACTCTAGAAATTGGATAGGAAATGATTTTGAAACAAACTTAGATGACTATACAAGATATGCACCTGTAGCCACGCTATTTATTTCAGATGTTGCAGGAGTTCAGGCAAAAAACCATTGGTTTGATCAAACAAAACATCTTGCTATTTCCATGATTCTTACAGATGTATTTACAAGAGCCTTGAAAAAAAATATTTACAAACTTAGACCTGATGGCTCTAATGAGAATGCTTTCCCCTCTGGACATACCTCCATCACCTTTGCCTCTGGTGCAGTCGTTTATGAAGAATTTAAAGAAGCTAGTCCACTCTTGGCATATTCTGGATACGGTTTTGCCACCCTTACTGGTGGTTTACGATTGGCAAATAATAAACATTGGATATCTGATGTCTTGGCTGGTGCCGGCTTAGGTATTCTTGTTACTAAATTAGTCTATCATTTTGACTACTTATTTAAATGGAATCCATTCATCCACTCAAAAGACATGTCTCTAATTCCAAGGTATTCAGAAGGAAATGTTGGAGTCTATTTTTCAAAAAAGTTTTAAGGTGGTTCAGTTCTTTGTTCGATAGGGTAAAAAAGGTCAATAGAAGGCATATTTATCAAGATGATATGCTTTTTAAGTTCTGATATTACCCTTACACTACCGATAATAGGTAGAATAATACAGATTATCAAGATGAAAAAGAAAAAAATTCACAAGCAATTATAGCTGTTCACGAAGAGAACTACCCATAAGATATAAGGAAAAGCCACCTAAGAGATTTCAAATTGGAGATTTAAAATCTCAATAATTAAGTAATTCGATAAACTATATAAACACAAAAAACCCCTGTAAATACAGGGGTTTTTCACTTTCGTACTCGAGGTGGGAATCGAACCCACACTCCAGAGGAACTGGATTTTGAATCCAGCGCGTCTACCAATTCCGCCACTCGAGCTCTTAAGGAGTGCAAAACTATAAAATATATTTCTGTTTTTGACAAAAAATTTGAGAATAATCCTTTATCACGCCAAATAAATATCTAAATTTGCACTCCTTAAAGAAATTGAAGTCCAATAAACTAAAAAACAAGAGATTAACAATGTCTTATCAAGTTCCAGAACCTAAAATTTTTGGCTGCACTCAAAGTACAGCTTTAGCAGAACGAATTGCAAAGTCTTACGGTACGGAGCTAGGTAAAGTAATTTTCTCTAGATATAGTGACGGAGAATTTCAACCTTCTTTTGAGGAATCTGTTAGAGGCACACGAGTTTTCATTATAGGATCTACAAATCCTAGTTCGGAAAATTTGATGGAAATGTTATTAATGCTTGATGCTGCAAAACGCGCGTCTGCTAGACACATTACCGCAGTTATGCCTTATTTTGGTTGGGCAAGACAAGATAGAAAAGACAAACCGAGAGTTCCAATTGCTGCAAAGCTAGTAGCAAAAATGCTTGAAGCTGCCGGAGCAACACGTATTATCACCATGGACTTACATGCGGATCAAATACAAGGTTTCTTTGAAAAACCAGTAGATCATCTTTTTGCCTCTACGTTGTTTCTACCTTACTTAAAAAATTTAAAACTAGACAATCTAACCATTGCTTCGCCAGATATGGGAGGTTCTAAAAGAGCTTACGCCTATTCTAAAGCACTAGAATGTGATGTAGTAATTTGCTACAAGCAACGTGAAAAAGCGAACATAATTTCGCACATGGAGCTAATTGGTGATGTAAAAGGTAAGAATGTTGTCTTAGTAGATGATATGGTAGACACTGCGGGTACATTAACCAAAGCTGCAGATTTGATGATAGAACGTGGTGCACTTAGTGTTCGCGCTATTACTACTCATGGTCTTTTATCTGGTGACGCTTATGAGAAAATAGAAAACTCTCAATTATCAGAACTAATTATAACAGATTCTATTCCTTCAAGGAAGGATAGTAAAAAAGTACGCGTGTTGAGTTGTGCAGATTTATTTGCTGATGTTATGGAAAGAGTACATAGCAACACCTCAATTAGTTCAAAATTTTTAATGTAGGTAAAACTACCAATTAAGTGCCCTTTATTTTAATGGCAATTAACATAAAATAGAATAATTAATAGTTAAATATATATAATGAAGTCAATTACAATCTCAGGATCTAAAAGAGAAAGCGTAGGCAAGAAAGCAACAAAAGCCTTACGTAATGCTGGAAAGGTTCCTTGCGTACTGTACGGAGGGGAAACACCATTACACTTTTCAGCGGATGAACCAGCATTCAAAAACTTAGTGTACACCCCAAACGCTCACACTGCAGTGATTGAAATTGAAGGTGGAAATAAATTTGACGCTGTTTTACAAGATATTCAATTTCACCCAGTTACAGATGCTATCTTACACATAGATTTCTACCAGTTATTTGCTGATAAAGAAGTTACTATGGATATTCCTGTACGTTTGGTAGGTAACTCTCCAGGGGTAAGAAATGGTGGTCGTTTATTATTTAGAAAACGTAAATTAACAATCAAAGCTTTACCTGCTAAATTACCAGATTTCTTTGATATTGATATTTCTAAATTAAAAATTGGAGCAAACATTGCGGTTGCAACTTTATTAAATGACGAATTTTCTATCTTACACCCAGAAAACACAGTTGTTGTTCAAGTAAAATCTGCACGTAATGCAGTTGTTCTTGACGACGAAGAAGGAGAAGAAGGTGCTGAAGGAGCAACAGAAGCTGCTGCTGAATAAACTTTCAACAAAGAATCTTAAGAAGCATCTCAGCATATTTGTTGAGATGCTTTTGTATTTTTAGCCATTAATGAGCTAAACCCACTTTAGATGTTTAATTTCTTAAAGTTCTTTTTTGAAAAACCTAAAAGCTACCTAGAAGAGCAGAATACTATGAAAAAATATTTAATCATTGGCTTAGGAAACATAGGTCCGGAATATGCCCAAACAAGGCATAATATCGGCTTTAAAGTCCTAGACAAATTTGCCCAACAAGAAGACCTAAATTTTGAAACCGCCAAACTAGGCGATGTTACTACCTTCAAAATAAAAGGAAGAAGTGTTTTACTTTTAAAACCATCTACCTATATGAATTTGAGCGGCAAAGCATTACACTATTGGATGGAAAAAGAAAATATACCCTTAGAGAATGTGCTTGTCATCACAGATGATATCAATTTAGACTTTGGCGTGATCAGAGTAAAGACTAAAGGTAGTAATGGCGGACATAATGGCTTAAAGGACATTCAAAACACTTTAAATTCCTCCAATTACAATCGTTTTAGATTTGGAGTTGGCGCTGATTTCGGAAAAGGTAGGCAGGTAGATTATGTTCTTGGAAAATGGAATGATGATGAAAGAGCTGCAATGCCAGAGCGTTTAGAGCGTTCCGCAGAACTTATAAAGTCTTTTGTATTAGCGGGTATCACGATCACCATGAACCAATACAATAACACCTAAATTACTCTAAAACCTTAAAACTATACACTCCTGAACTAGAAGAGTTCCCTGCAGCATCAATTGTTTTGATACGCCAGTAATATACCGTATTCTCTGCTACAGTAACGTTTAACTCACTTGTATTTTCAGGCAGGGTAGCCATAAGCGTTGGCGTACTATTTAATGAAAAATATACCTCATAGTTAGCTATATCTGAATCTAAATCAGCTCCTGACCATGTTAATTTTACCTCATTATTTACATCTCTTATCACGGTTTCTCCCGAAATAGGCGACGTAATTGTTGCCGGAAAAGGAATATAAGAACGTACGGTACCTGCATTATAAAAACTCCAGGTCTCACTTTTTGCTGTAGCGGCAGATTTAGCATTTTCAGAAACCACACTCCAAGAGTAGGGCGTACCCTTTACTACTTGCACTTGTGCAGATGTTTGGTTTGTACTTACAATTTGCGGGGTACTCGTCAATAAATTTTCTACCGTTAACTTGTAGCTCTGTGTATTATCTGAAGCCTCCCATTGAAAAGTTATTAACCTTGTGGTCTCATTAATATCTGCTCCAGTTGTGCACTCAGAATCTTGAAGTGGAAAAACAAGTAAAGCACTTGAAGGCGATTTCACCTCGTCTTTTGAACAACCAAATACCAACAGCAAAATACCAAATGCAATTATTTTTCTCATTGTTTAATTAATTTAAAGGTCTCCGTCAAACGATCACTTTGCAACTTCAAAATATAGACTCCTGGTGGTAGATCGTTCACCGCAATAGTCAATTCTGTAGTTCCCTCAGCTATGGTACTAGTTTTTACCAATCTACCATTTAAAGCAAAGATATTTACTACATTATTGGTAGTGACAATTCCCGTAAATATTTGCACCTCGTCACTTGCCGGATTTGGATAGATAAATGGTTTATCAAGTACTATATATTCCATTTCAAAAGAGCCTTGACACGGAAGATTTGTCTCTACCTTCAAGGTATTAACACCATTCGCCAATGCCACCTTATAAGAAGTGCTTACAACAGTTTGCGCTACGCCATTAAGACGAACTATATATTCCTCTGCTCCTAGTAAGTTTAAATCAACATTTTTCCCATCATCAGAAAGCACCGCAAAAACTTCCAAGTTATCTGGTTGCGTTACTACAGCATCAAAACAATATTCCTCGTACGTAAGTACACCGTCTGTTCCTGTAATACAAACTTCGTAAGTACCAGAAGCCAAATCTCCAAGAGTATAGCTTGTGGTAAAGTTACTTGTTTCATTAACCCCATTTCCGGTAACTGTAATTGTATAGGCTAATGATGTATTTGTCGTTATCGCAATGGCTCCATCGTCATTAGCTCTGCAAGACTCACTATTTAAGACAACTTCAAAATTAGAAGGTTCAAAATAGTAAAGCGGACATCCCTGTGTATCTACCTCTAAGCCTTCTGGTGTTCCTAAGCACATGTCATCTCCATCATCAAAGACACCATCATTATCTGCATCTGGCCTAAATAAACCTTCGACACATAATTCTAAAGAGAAACCATTTAAAGAGCCCCCATCGCCCCCTGCACCGTCACTTATTGTCAAAACCCAATCTCCTTTAGAAGATTCTCCGTTAAAGGCATTTAAAGAACCTAAGGGCTTTACTAGTCCGCTTATCGCAGGATTTGTTCCACAAACAAAACTGCTAGCACTTTGATCAAAGGTGGCATCAACATTCCTATTTTCCCCGCAAGAATTCGCCATTAAAACTACGGTCGTCCCTTCTGGAGAAGTCAATGTAACCGTGAGATCTGCCAAATAAGAGTGCGTAAGGTCTAGCGTTACATTCACATCTGAAAGGGGTAAATCTTCAATAAAAGAAATGGTTGAGGAAATGGTAGGAGAACCCGATGACGATATCGTAATCGGTAAACTTTTTGCCAAAACTATTTTACAATCAATATTAGTAGTCGTAAAACTAAAAGCGTTTCCAAAAACTCCTTCACCACAATTATTCTTGGGCTTTACACGCCAATAATATGTAGTATTTGGTGTTAACCCTAAGGAAGTATATGTTGTTAATATTACATTCGCAGATTCTACCACATTGGTAAATGCTGCATCTGTAGCAATTTCAATATCATAAGTGGTACTCGAAGGTTCTTCTTGCCATTCAAATACTTGATTAATGCCAGCATCTACCGCTGCATCCGTTGGTGCAATTAATAGTACAGGAGTAAAACTTATATTTTCAACAGAGACCGTCAAAGTAACTTGCTTTGTATTACTGGCACTAGTAGCCACAACAATTAATTGATATTCTCCAATTGGTGCCGCTCCACTGTTACTAAAAGTAAGATCTACCAGAGTGCCATTTGCTGTTGCCGTAGCAGGAGAAAAACTAGCTGTTAACCCTGTTGGCAATCCAGAGACGCTAAAAGTTGCTTCCTCGGAAAAACCTCCATTAGTTTCATAAGTAAATGGAATAATAAGATCTGATGGCTGACAAATAAAATATTCTAATTCTGAAAAGTTTAAAACGATAGCACTGCTTGTAATCGAAAAATTAGCCTCATTTACCGCAAAGAACACATTAGAACTTGCTTTAACCATAATTCTAGCCTGAGTAGTAACCACATTAGGTAACTGAACAGTATGAGCACCGTCATTAGGAACATCTTGCGCTAAAGTGGTCTCAAAAGTAAGTCCACCATCTGTAGATAATAAAATATCTACTAACTGAGCATTAATAGTAGAGTTTGTAGTATTAGCTACATCCCATAAAATTTCTTGAGAGCTTCCCGCCTCAAAACTTGCTGTGGTATTTTGAGAAAGCACCAGAAAAGGTCCTGCCGTTTCAACGACACTAATTTTCATAAGGTCTGAAACAACTTGCCCGCCACCAACACCGTTATCACGAACGGTAAGCGCAAAGTTCAAATCTCTCTCAATGGTAGATAATGTTTCCCAAGCAGAATTTACTACAGGATTCGACTGTGTTAGATTTCCACTAATCACACTTGATAATTTAGGAAAATAACGACTAGGCGATACACTAGGTTTTTGCGATCTAAATGTAGCTCCTGATGGATTTGTAGGCCCAAAAGTTGTATTAGTGACTACTCCATCATCTACTTGCTCCCAAGCGTAAGTTAAAATATCTGAGACATCGGTATCCGAAGCATTCCCTTCAAGCACAAATGGTGTTCCCATTGGAATAGTATAATCCGGAAGTCCTATTATAGAAGGCGGTGTATTTACAATTGGAATTTCTGTAGCACAACTGGTCGTAGCTAAATATTCAGAAATTTGTTTGATACTATAATAATGAAAATAATCTTGCCCATTAGATGCTACGTTGTTCACTCCAGAAATACCGGCATACCCCATAATGGTAGTTCCACTTCCTGGTTCTGCTTGCACCTGTGTGCCTTCAGATTCAAAAGACCATGTATGATTTGCCCCTAGTTGGTGCCCCATTTCATGGGCTACAAAATCCAAATCGAACAAATCTCCTTCAGGAGTTGTTCCCGAGGAATAAGCACTTCCTTTTTGAGCATCTTTACAAACAGACCCAATAAAACCAGCGTCTCCGCCATTTGTATCTTCATTTAGTAAATGCCCAATATCATAATTAGCAGCCCCAATAACACTCGTTAACGTACTTTGCACTTGGGTATTCAAATTTCCTGTATAAGGATCAGTGGTTGCCGAGGTATAAATTACAGCATCCGTATTTGCGACTAATTCAAGAGTGACTCCTAAATCTGTTTCAAAAACCATATTAATCCTAGTTAACGTAGCATTAATAGCCGCTAAAGCATCTGCTTTTGTTCCTCCATGGTATGCTGTGTATTCTCCGGTCGCAGAAATAGCTACCCTATATTTACGCAATACCTGATCATCCACTAAACGAGCTGTAGACTCATTTTTACTACTTAAACTCAGTTCTTTGGTGTCGCAAATAAAATTAGCATCAACGACATCGGTAGTTTTTCTAGTATACAAAATATACTCTTCTCCGTCTGATTTCTGCATGAATGTAGCTTCAGAAGATTTGGCATCTACCATCATACTTTGTACACCTTTAGAAGACACACTAAACCGAATACTTTTAGAACGATCTGCAGCCCCTACTCCTTTGTAAGATTTTATATTTGGATATCTTTTAGCTAATTCTGGCGCCATTACAGAAGACTCCTGAACATTAAAAGGCATTAAGTTCCCTTCTTCATCCGGAAAATAAAGCACTTGAGATTGCTTTGAACTCGATTTATTTTCTAACCGCGCTAAAAAATCTTTATCATTTAAAGTGTAAGTTTTAGCATCGAGCACAGACAGTTTCTGTAATTTACCAGAAACCTTTGAGGTATTAGATGTTGTTTGTTGCCAAAAAACATCTTGACCAAACCCAGAAAACGAGAGAAAAAATATGGGAATTGCAAAAAGTAGACGTAAGTTTGCTTTCATTAAAACGAATTAACAGATTATAAAAGTAAGGCTTTTTATTATTTAATTTTTGTGATAACGATTCAAAACATAAGTAAATTCGACGACCAACAACCTACAGCGGTTACTATTGGTACATTTGATGGTGTGCATATAGGTCATAGAAAACTATTAGATAGACTCATAAATGATGCCAAACTTTTAAATTTAAAAGCCACTGTACTTACCTTTTTTCCCCATCCTAGGATGGTCTTGCAGCAAGATGCCAATATTAAGCTTTTAAATACTATTGACGAGAAAACAAAAATTTTAGAGCATATTGGACTAGACTATTTAATGATCTACCCATTCTCAAAAGAATTCTCTAGACTCTCCGCTACAGATTTCGTAGAATCAATTTTAGTAAAAGGCTTAAACAGTAAAAAGATTATTATTGGTTACGATCACCGTTTTGGCAGAAATAGAAATGCAGACATCAAAGATTTAATATCGTTTGGCAAAACCTACAATTTTGAAGTAGAAGAAATACCTGCTCAAGAAATAGATGAAGTATCCGTAAGCTCTACCAAAATTAGAAAAGCACTAGAAGAGGGTGATATTGCCACTGCTAATGCATATCTAGGGTATAATTACATGTTAACTGGTACTGTAATTCATGGAAAAGGTTTAGGTAAGCAATTAAGTTTCCCCACCGCAAACATTCATATTGAAGAATCCTATAAATTAATTCCGTTAAACGGAGTGTATGTTGTTAAAAGTGAAATTGACAATCGTACGGTTTATGGAATGATGAATATTGGCTTTAACCCAACAGTGTCTGGCAAAGAAAAAAGCATTGAGGTTCATTTCTTTGATTTTGACAAAGATTTATACGGCAAGAAGCTTCAAGTTGATATTCTAGAACGCCTTCGGGATGAACATAAATTTAGTTCTGTAGAAGAGTTAAAGAAGCAATTAGATAAAGATAAAAAAATATCTCTAAGCATGATTGCTAAGCCATGAACTCCTTTTTTCTCAAAAAGATAGATAACATCGGTTTAATTCTTTTTAGAATATTTTTTGGTATTTTAGTAAGCTTAGAATGCTTTGGCGCCATCCTCACGGGTTGGGTCAAAAGCAACCTTGTGGAACCAAAGTTTAACTTCTCCTTCATTGGTTTTGAATGGCTTACCACTTTAGCAGGCCCAGGAATGTATGCTTATTTTATCATTATGGGTTCTCTCGGAATTTTAATTTCTATTGGCTACAAATACACGTATAGCATGCTTGCTTTTGCACTTATGTGGTCTGGTGTATATCTTATGCAAAAAACATCTTACAACAACCATTATTATTTGTTGATGTTAATTTCTAGTATCATGGTCTTCTTTCCTGCCCATAAAGATTATTCAATTGATGCTAAATTAAATCCAGAAATTCGTAGTAATAAAATGCATGCGTATTTTAAATATATAATTATCCTTCAACTATTCATTGTTTATACGTACGCTGCCATTGCCAAAGTATATGCTGATTGGTTAAATTTTGATTTTATACAGGTACTCATGCGTGGCAAAGCAAACTATTTTTTAATAGGCGATCTATTACAACTTCCATGGATTCATCAAATCATTTCTGTTTTTGGAATCTTATTTGATCTACTTATTATCCCTGCACTACTTTGGAAACCGAGTAGAAAATATGCCTTTATTTTTGCTGTTTTCTTTCATGTCTTCAATTCCATAGTCTTTCAAATAGGAATTTTCCCCTATTTAGCATTAGCATTTACGGTGTTCTTTTTTGAACCAAAAAAAATTAGAGCCTTATTTTTTAAAAATACATTAGCCTATGCTCCTGCCAATATCGCAACCCCTAAATTTAAAACCGTAATATTAGGAATTTGGATTCTCTATTTCATTTTCCAAATTGGTTTGCCATTACGTCATCATTTTTTTGAAGATGATGTTCTCTGGACAGAAGAAGGCCATAGATTAAGTTGGAGAATGATGTTACGAAGGCGAAGTGGCATTGTTCATTTCGATGTTGTTGACAAACAGACCAACACGACTACAAGAGTAAATCTAACTCCTTATTTAACTAAAAAGCAAATCAGGAAAATTGGCGCTTACCCTGATTTTATATGGCAATTTGCCCAACATTTGAAAAAAGAAGCTGAAAAAAATAATAAAGAAATTGCTGTTTATGCACACGCACGTGTTAGCATAAACGGAAAGCCCAAAAGGCAATTAATAGATCCTAAGGTAGATTTAGCACAAGAAGAATGGCAACATTTTAAGCACAACAGCTTTATTTTACCTAGCCATAAATAGAAGTATCTTTGTTACACTACAACTTTTACACTTTCTCTTTTGTGCTATCCTTAATTACCATTAAATTTGAAATCAAAATTTAAGTAGATGTTACAGCTAAATGTTATTAGAGAAAATAAGGATGCCATTATCCAAGCTTTAAAAAAGCGAAATTCTGATGCCGCTTCCCTTATTGATTCTGTACTAGTTCTTGACGAAAAAAGAAGAGCTACACAAACGCAATTAGACAAAACTTTAGCAGACTCTAACAAGCTTTCTAAAGAAATTGGGATCCTATATAAAAGTGGTAAAACTCAAGAAGCAAACGCGCTAAAAGAAGAGACTGCCAATTTAAAAGAAAGCTCAAAAGATTTAACAGAAGAATTAAATACTATTGCCACTGAACTTCAGCAGGCATTATATCTAATTCCTAACGTTCCTCACGACTCTGTTCCTACAGGCAAGTCTGAGGAAGACAATGAAGAGATATTTAAAGAAGGAGCTATTCCTGTTTTAGCAGATGGTGCTTTACCACATTGGGAGTTAGCCAAGAAATATGATATTATTGATTTTGAATTAGGCGTTAAAATTGCGGGAGCAGGTTTTCCTGTTTATAAAGGTAAAGGCGCACGTTTGCAACGCGCCCTTATTAATTATTTCTTAGACAAAAACACCGCAGCCGGATATAATGAAATTCAAGTACCCCATGTAGTCAATGAGGCATCTGGTTACGGAACAGGGCAATTGCCAGACAAAGAAGGGCAAATGTATTATATGCCTGCAGATGATTTATACCTAATTCCTACTGCAGAAATCCCTGTTACGAATGTGTTCCGAGATGTAATTCTTAATGAGAAAGATTTTCCAATAACACATACCGCTTACACCCCTTGCTTTAGAAGAGAAGCAGGGAGTTACGGCGCTCACGTTCGTGGTTTAAATAGACTACATCAATTTGATAAGGTTGAAATAGTACGCGTAGAACATCCAAGCAAATCTTATGAGGCTTTAGATGGTATGGTTGAGCACGTAAAAGGCATTTTGCGTGAATTAAAATTACCGTATAGAATTTTACGTCTTTGCGCTGGCGATTTAGGGTTTACCTCTGCCTTAACATTTGACTTTGAAGTATTCTCTACCGCTCAAGACCGTTGGTTAGAAATAAGCTCTGTTTCTAATTTTGAAACCTACCAAGCAAACAGATTAAAACTTCGTTTTAAAGATGAAGATGGTAAAAGCCAATTAGCACATACCTTGAACGGAAGTGCTTTAGCCTTGCCACGTGTATTGGCAGGGATATTAGAAAACTATCAAACTGAAGACGGCATTATGATTCCGGAAGTATTAGTACCGTATTGTGGTTTTGATAAGATTGATTAAAAAAATTACAAGCGCTATACTTTCCTATAGCGCTTTTTTTATACCACCACTCTAAAAATTACTTCACTTAAAAATAAATAAGTTTCTACGTATCTTTGAGTAAAAAGCGCCCTTGAAACTTTTCCTATCCTTATTAATTTTTCTATGTGTACAATGGTCGTCCGCACAAGAAAACTATGTTTTAGCCAAACAGTATTTAATTGATGGAGATTTTGATAAAGCAGTAATATATTTTGAAAAGCTTGTCAAACAAAACCCCTACAGAAGCGATTATTCCGAAGATTTAATTACGTGTTATCAGCAATTAGAGCAATATGCCGATGCAGAAAAAGTTCTTATCAGCAGGTTAGAAAGTAAAAAATCACACCCAGTTTTAATTGTAGATCTAGGGTATAATTACACCTTACAAAAGGAAAATAACAAGGCTGCAGAAATGTATGAACAGGCATTAGCCGTGATTCCTAAAAACCCCAATTTCGCCTATAGTATTGGTTCGAGATTTCAGAAATACACATTACTAGACTACTCCGAAAAAGCTTTTTTAAGCGGAATGGAAGCGAGTCCGGAGTTGGATTTTAATTTTCCTTTAGCCAAAATTTACGGAGAACAAGGTAAAATTGAAGCAATGTATTTAGCCTTTATCAACCTTTTAAAAAACGGTAGCACTTCTATGTCTAGCGTTTTGAGAAATATAGATGACTTTGTTACAGAAGACGCGCAAGCCGAAAACAATATCCTTTTTAAAAAATTACTTTTAAAAAATGCACAAAGAGACCCCGATATCCTTTGGAATCAACTGTTAAGCTGGCTATTTGTTCGCCAACTACAATACAGAAGTGCTTTCACCCAAGAAAAGGCTATTTACAAAAGGTCTGAAGACAGTTCTTTATCAAGGATTCAAGATTTGGGAAAGATTGCTTTAACATATAAAGATTATGAAACTGCAGATGCCATATTTGACTTTATTATATCCAATACTAGCAATAGCGAGTTTAAATTAGATGCACAGTTAAATAGAATAACTATTCAACTCCTAGAAACCGATGATAAAAAACTAGAGGTACTAGAAGCTTTATTTGAAAAAATGATAGCAGAATATGGATTTAAAAGCAATACACTACAATTACAAATTGCATATGCTAATTTTTTAACCTTCCAAAAAAACAATCCTAAAAAAGCCATCAGTATTCTTAAGGAAAGTTTAGAGCTTCCTTTAAACACATACGGGAAAGCCTATCTAAAAATGGCCTTAGGAGATATTTTAGTGTATGATCAAAAATTTAACCAAGCATTGATCTATTTTTCTCAGATACAACAAGATTTAAAAAATGATGTCCTAGCCCAGAATGCCCGTTTTAAAGTAGCACAAACAAGTTTTTACAAAGGAGATTTTGAATGGGCGTTAACACAATTAAAAGTATTACGCAGCTCTACTTCTCAACTTATTGCTAATGATGCCATGCAACTTAGCTTATTAATATCAGACAACTCTTTAGAGGATTCTACGCAAACAGCCTTAAAAATTTATGCAAAAGCAGATTTATTAGCCTATCAGAAAAAAAACAAAGAAGCCATTGCTACGTTAGATCTTATATTGAAAGATCATAAAGGAGAAAAAATTGAAGATGAAGCTTTATTAAAACAAGGGGAACTTCTAGAGCAAATGAACGATTTTGATACTGCGAAATTCAACTATCAAAAAATCATTGAATTTTATCCTACAGATATTTTAGCTGATGACGCCTATTTTGCCATCGCACAATTGTATGAAAATAATTTTAATGATATGGAGAAGGCCAAAGAAAGCTACGAGAAAATCATATACCACTACCAGGACAGCTATTATTTTCCACAAGCTAGAAAAAACTACAGGCGTTTACGTGGTGATGCCATTGAGTGAGGTCTGTACATGACTTCAATACCGCCAAAATCAACATACAATCCGCTGAAATACGAAAGCATTTTTAAACTCATTTAAAAGTAGGATTAAAATAAGCATAGCATATACTTGCATTTGTGCGTGTACTATTTAACTTCTACCTTTGCCATCAATACTTTACCTTAATACAAAAATCTCAATGTACATATACAACGTTACTTCAAACATAGATGAATCCATCCACGATCAGTGGTTAGGATGGATGAAAGAAACACATATTCCTGATATGATTGCCACAGGAAAATTTAGTGCTGCCAAATTATGTCGTGTTTTAATCGAAGAAGAAATGGGAGGCGTTACCTACTCTGTGCAATATACTACAACTTCAAAAGATGAACTTGAAAAATATTATAAAGAGGATGCTCCGAGATTAAGGCAAGAAGCGATGAAACTTTTTGCTGATAAAATACTAGCCTTCAGAACAGAATTAGAAATTATTAGTGAGCATTAACACCTATTTATTCTCCTACGGAAACCTTCAAGAAATTGAGGTTCAACTTAAATTATATGGGAGAAAACTAATAGGAGTCAAAGATAGCTTGCTAGGATATCAGATTTCTGATAAAAAAGTTGCCGCTTTATATCCTATACTTATAAAAGCAACCGAAGAAAACAGATCAGTGAATGGGCTAGTTTTTCAAATAACCGCTAAAGAATTAGTAGTATCAGATGCCTACGAAGGCCACGAGTACCAAAGATTAGCGATAACACTTACATCGGGCAAAAAAGCTTGGTGCTATGTAAAGCCTCAATAAAAGTCTAAAATTATGGCTAAGAAAGATTTCAAAAAAAACAAAGCGATGTTTAATGCTAAAAAAGGCACTAAACCAAGCAGCCCTGTAAAAGCCAAAAAACATTTAGGACAACACTTTCTAAAGGATGAAGATATCGCAAGGCAAATTGCAGAAACGCTAACTATAAAAGGCTATAAAAACGCTATTGAAATAGGCCCTGGAACAGGAGTGCTAACTAAATATTTATTAAAGGAAGACGTAAACTTGGTGGCTATGGATTTAGATTCAGAATCTATAGTATACCTAAACAATAGTTTCTTCCTAGAGCATCCTGAATTTATAGGTCGAAAGCAAGAATTTAAGGTTATAGAGGCCGATTTTTTAAAGTATGATGTTACCACCTTATTCGGTGATGAGCAGTTTGCCATAACGGGAAATTTCCCTTATAATATTTCTACACAAATTGTATTCAAATTACTAGAAATACGCCATCTAGTACCAGAATTCTCTGGAATGTTCCAAAAAGAAGTGGCACAACGTATATGCGAAAAAGAAGGCAGTAAAGCATATGGCATCTTATCCGTACTTGTGCAAGCATTTTTTGATGCCGAATATTTATTTACCGTACCGCCAACCGTCTTTGACCCACCACCAAAAGTAGAATCTGGTGTTTTACGTTTAACACGAAAAGAAAACCAAACATTGGCTTGCAATGAAAAGTCGCTCTACAGAGTGGTTAAAGCTGCATTTGGGCAACGTAGAAAAACAATTCGTAACAGTTTAAAAACATTCAACCTTTCTGATAGTCTTAGAGAAGATACTATCTTTGACAAGAGACCAGAACAGCTATCTGTTACTGACTTTATTTCACTTACAAACAAGATTGACAATGATACCGTTTAAACTCACTGAAGAGCTCATCGCTGACATAGAGAACTTTATCGAAACTAAAAACAATAGTGCTTTACTATCGCTTTTAGAAGATATTCACTATGCAGATATAGCTGAGATCATCAATGAGTTAAATGAAGACGAAGCTACATACATTATCAAGCTTTTAGAGAGCGATAAAACATCTGATATTCTTACGGAATTAGATGATGATGTGCGTGAAAGTATTCTAGGAAATTTATCTGCGAAAGAAATTGCAGAAGAATTAGATGAACTAGATACGGATGATGCTGCCGATATTGTAGGTGAGCTTCCAAAGGAAATGGTTCAGAGAGTTATTTCTGAAATAGAAGATAGAGAGCATGCAAAAGATATTGTAGATCTTTTACGTTTTGATGAAAATTCTGCCGGGGGTTTAATGGCAAAAGAATTAGTAAAAGTAAACGAAAACTGGAATGTACTCACCTGTGTTAAAGAAATGCGGGTACAAGCAGAAAATGTGACACGCGTACACTCTATCTATGTTGTAGATGACGAAGGCAAATTAAAAGGAAGACTCTCTTTAAAAGATTTATTGACCACCTCTACCAAAACACATATTAAAGACGTCTACATCGCAAAAGTAGATTATGTAAATGTGAATGAAAAACCAGAAGAAGTAGCGCGGATCATGTCTAAATATGATTTAGAAGCTATTCCAGTTATTGATGAAATTGGTCGTTTGGTAGGCCGTATTACTATTGATGATATTGTAGATGTTATCCGTGAAGAAGCAGAGAAAGATTATCAAATGGCTGCGGGTATTTCTCAAGATGTAGAAGCCGATGATAGTATCTGGGAATTAACTAAAGCACGTTGGCCTTGGTTACTTATTGGTATGATGGGCGGATTAGGAGCCGCTAGTATTATTAGTGGTTTTCAAGAAGCACTCACCAAATTTCCGGTTTTATTAATATTTATTCCCTTAATGCAAGCAACTGCTGGTAATGTAGGCGTACAATCTTCTGCAATTGTAGTTCAAGGTTTAGCCAATGACACTATCAAAGGTGCTATTTGGGGCCGACTAGGAAAAGAACTTCTGTTAGGTTTAGTAAATGGCCTAGCTTTAGCCTTTGTTTTTCTAATCATCAGCCATTTTGGATTTAAAACCACCTATTTAGAATCTATTGCTGTAGGCATAGCCCTTGTTACAGTCGTTGTAAATGCCGCAGTAATTGGCACCTTTATTCCTATTTTCTTAAACAAAAGAGGCATTGATCCTGCCATTGCAACCGGTCCTTTTATTACCACCAGTAATGATGTTTTAGGAATTCTTATTTATTTTTCTATCGCCAAGGTTATTCTAGGATTTTAAAAGCCAACAACTCTTTAAGCGTCAAGCAATCAGCGCATTTTACAGTAAATTTATATAAATAGTATTATTTATTAAATCTTTAATAAATACTATTGAAAAAAGTTGTAATCTTTGCGCAATAATTGCTTGCCTTATGATACGAAATATTGAAAATATAGAATTAGAATTCTTAACCATTGACGATTATCAAGCGTTGAAATCTGCGATGATTGAAACCTACCCCAATATGGAAAACTCCTATTGGAAAGAAAATTTAATTCAGAAGTTAATAAATGATTTTCCTCAGGGGCAAGTGGTCATAAAAGTGAATGGAAATTTAGCAGGCTGCGCGCTATCTTTAAGAGTAGATTACGCACAGTTTGACAGACCACATACCTACAGAGAGGTTACGGGAAATTATACCTTCAACACCTTAAAAAAAGATGGGGATGTGTTGTATGGGATTGAAGTATTCATAAAATCTGAATTTAGAGGCTTGCGCCTTGGAAGACGTTTATATGACTACCGTAAAGAACTTTGTGAGAGAGAAAACTTAAGAGGTATTATTTTTGGCGGCAGAATTCCTAATTATCACAAATACTCCAACGAGCTTTCGCCTAAACAATATATTGAAAGTGTTAGACGCAAAGAAATTCATGACCCTGTTTTAAACTTTCAGATTTCCAACGACTTTCACCCTTCAAAAATTATGAAAGGGTACTTAGAAGGCGATGCACAATCTAATGAATATGCCGTTCTTTTAGAATGGGACAATATCTATTACCAAAAAACAAATACTAAAGCTGCTACCAATAAAAAAGTTATTCGCCTTGGACTTATTCAATGGCAGATGCGTAGCTATAAAAATCTTGAAGATTTAATGCAACAAGCAGAATTCTTTATCGATTCTGTATCTGGATACCGTTCAGATTTTGCTTTATTCCCGGAGTTTTTCAACGCTCCATTAATGGCAGAGAATAACCACCTAAAAGAATCTGATGCTATTAGAGAGTTGGCAAAGCACACCTCAGAAATAGTCAAAAAATTCTCAGAACTAGCTATAACTTATAACATTAATATTATTACAGGAAGTATGCCTGAAATTATTGATGACCGCTTATACAATGCAGGTTATTTATGCAAGAGAGACGGTACTACAGAGCGTTATGAGAAATTACATGTTACTCCAGATGAGGCAAAAGTTTGGGGCATGCAAGGCGGCTCTGAGCTCCGCACGTTTGATACTGATTGTGGTAAAATTGGAATCTTGATATGTTACGATGCTGAGTTCCCAGAACTAAGTAGACTTCTTGCAGATGATGGTATGGATATTTTATTTGTTCCATTTTTAACCGATACTCAAAATGGATACTCAAGAGTACGTCATTGCGCACAAGCAAGAGCTATTGAAAATGAATGTTATGTAGCCATCGCTGGTAGCGTAGGTAATTTACCTAGAGTAAATAACATGGACATTCAATACGCACAGTCCATGGTCTTTACTCCGTGTGATTTTTCTTTTCCTGCAAACGGAATAAAAGCAGAGGCTACACCAAATACCGAAATGATATTGATTTGCGACGTAGATATTGATTTACTTAGAGAGTTAAATCAATTTGGTAGTGTCAAAAATTTAAGAGATCGCAGAAAAGATTTATTTGAATTAAGAAAAAAATAAACACAAAGCTTTCCAACCTCATTACTATGGAAGGAGGTTTTATTTAAAATTTGTATCTTAAGCTTGTCGCTCGCCTACAACTAATCGCGAGCGGCATTTTTAATATGGCAGATTTAGAACAGAACAAAAAAAATGCAGTAGCTTTCTATAAAACAGCATACGAAGGCAATCCAAAAATAGCTGTTGAAAAATATGTTGGAAAAGAATACATTCAACACAACCCTGCAGTTGCCAATGGTACTCAAGGCTTTATCGCCTATTTTGAAAAAATGCAATTAGCGTATCCAGAAAAATCTATTGAATTTGTTCGAGTGATCGCTCAGGATGATTTAGTAGCGCTCCACACCCATCAAGTATGGCCAGATAACGACCAATATGTTACGATGGACTTTTTTAGATTTGATCCTCAGGGTAAAATTTGTGAACACTGGGATGCTATTCAGCAAATACCCAAAACTTCAGAGAATCCAAATAAAATGTATTAGTCTATCGTTATTAAATGAAGTATCGAATCTCAATCAAGTTTTTTAAGGTTGAAAAACAGCTTGACCTTACCAAAATCAGCAATTGTTGATTATATTTAGATTCTTTTTTCACGGAACTTAGTACTAAAAATATAACCAAATACAAGAATGCGCGTATTACATTTAGATGTGAATCATCCTTTAATTATTGAACAATTTAATGAATTAGGGTTTATAAACGAGGAAGATTACACCTCAAGCAAAGAAGAAGTAGAAGCAAAAATACATTTATACGATGGTATCATCATCCGCAGCAGGTTTAGTCTTGACCATACTTTCTTAGAAAAAGCTACCCAGCTAAAGTTCATAGGAAGACTAGGCGCCGGCTTAGAAAATATAGACACCGCATATGCAAAGGATAAAAATATATTCTTAGCCGCAGCTCCCGAAGGAAATAGAAATGCCGTAGGAGAACATACTTTAGGCATGCTCTTGTCTCTTTTCAACCATTTAAACAAAGCAGATCAAGAGGTAAGACACGGTAAATGGGA
The DNA here is from genome assembly GCF_019278565.1 of Cellulophaga sp. HaHa_2_95. The sequence continues at coordinate 66,795 of NZ_CP058988.1, forward strand.
CCGAGAAGGAAACCGTGGAATAGAATTAGATGGTAAAACCGTTGGTATTATTGGATACGGAAATATGGGGAAAGCTTTTGCCAAAAAACTCAGAGGGTTTGATGTAGAAGTACTTTGCTACGATATTAAAGGCGGTGTAGATGATGATAATGCACGTCAAGTGGGGATTATGGAAATCAAACAAAAATGTGATATCATTAGTCTTCATGTACCGCAAACACCAAGTACCATAAATATGATAAACAAAGAATTTATCGATGGTTTTAGTAAAGACATTTGGATTTTGAACACCGCCCGAGGTAAGTGTATTGTAACGCAAGATTTAGTAGAAGCCTTAAAAAGCGGAAAAGTGTTAGGAGCAGGTTTAGATGTATTGGAATATGAAAAAGCATCATTTGAAAACATGTTTTCAGAGAATGAGCTGCCCGAGGCGTTCAGCTATTTAATAAAAGCTCAAAATGTGATACTATCTCCACATGTGGGCGGATGGACCGTGGAGTCTAAAATAAAACTAGCACAAACTGTAGTAGACAAAATTAAAGCTAAGTTCAGCGCTTAGCTAGTGCTAAGGAAGACCTTTCCAAACTCCTACACACCGTAGTATTACAAAAGCATCTTAAAGTGACGATCTAACAACAAATAATAATGAAAAATAGAGTTACAGGTTTAGGTGGATTCTTTTTCAAGACGAAAGACCCAGATGCTATTAAAAAATGGTACAACAACCATTTAGGATTAAATACAGATCAGTACGGCTGCACTTTTTGGTGGAAAGATAAAGAAGGTAATGATTGCAGTACGCAATTGAGCCCAATGAATCAAGACACTGACTACTACGAACCTAGTAAATCATCATTCATGATGAACTTCAGGGTAGAAAATTTAGTAGAACTGTTGGCCATTTTAAAAGAGGAAGGAGTAACTATTGTAGGTGAAATTCAAGAGTTTGACTATGGAAAGTTCGGATGGATCCTTGATCCTGACGGCAATAAAATAGAACTTTGGGAGCCAATAGACGCTGAATTTCTGTGAGTTAGAAATTATTATTACATTTAGCACAGTTTAACAACAAATAACAATTCAACCAATGTCAGAAGAACAAAACAAATCAGGAAACAATGCAAACGAGTTTGCAGATGAAGCTAAAAAAACAGCCAATGAATTTTCAGAAGGCGCAAAAGAAGCTTTTAGCGGAATAGGTGGTGACAATAAGAAAGTTCTTGCAGGTGTTATTGCAATATTTTTTGGCTCATTAGGAATTCACAAATTTATTTTAGGATACCAAAAGGAAGGAATTATACTTTTGGTAGCTTCAATAATAGGTTATGCCACAGCCTGTTTAGTAGTAGGTGGCTTTATTTTAACAGCACTTTGGATTGTTGGTATTATTGAAGGAATCATCTATTTAACAAAATCTGATGAAGAATTTTACAATACATACCAAGTAGGAAGAAAGCCTTGGTTCTAGTAGCACCACAACAGTTCAAAATAAAAAAAGCCAAATCGCAAGATTTGGCTTTTTTTGTAGTGTCCAAAAGATCTTAATTCTCTGGATCATTAGTAGTTAAATCTTGACCTGCCGCCATTTTGCGTTCTAGCTCTGCTTGAAACTCTTCCATTACTGGTCTAACCGTATCTTCTGGTAAATCGGCTATCTTGATATACATCAATCCGTCTACAGAATTATTAAACAGCGGGTCTACATTAAAAGCAACCACTTTTGCATTCTGCTTTATATACTTCTTTATCAATACAGGCAAACGTAAATTTCCTGGTTCTACTTCATCAATTAATTTATCAAACTTATTTAAATCGGCCTGAGTTTCGTCAAACACAAATTCTTTATCAGCATCTTTAAGCTTTACCTTAAACTCCTTTTTAGGTCTTATGTACTGTGCCACATACGGATCCCAATAGTTAGATTTCATAAACTCAATCATAAGTGATTTGGAGAAATTAGAAAACTGATTACTGATACTTACCCCACCAATTAAATACTTATATTCTGGAAAACGTAGTGTAGTATGTACAATTCCTTTCCAAAGCAAGAATAGCGGCATGGGTTTCTGTTGGTATTCTTTAACGATATAGGCACGTCCCATTTCTATAGACTCGCTCATCATTGCATACAGCTCTGGTTCTACTCTAAATAAATCTTGCAAGTAAAATCCATCAATACCATACGCTTTGAATATTTCTGCGCCTAAGCCCATTCTATACGCTCCTACAATAGCTTTCTCTTGCTCGTCCCAAAGAAACAAATGATGGTAATAGGCATCAAACTGATCAAGATCAATAGAATTATTAGTTCCCTCCCCTATAGCTCTAAAAGTAACTTCTCTCTGTCTACCTATTTCTTGTAAAATGTTAGGCATATCATGCTCTACCGCTAAGAAAACTTCATAGTTTTTGCTCTGCAATAGCCTACATCCTTTGTCTCTTAATTTAATAATTTCTTCTTCCATCAGTTCTGGACTAATGGCCGAAGCAATTTTTCGAGGTGCCTTAGGCAATTTTAAAGAGGTGGGTATTTGCTCTCTTATTCTATCGGTTAAGCCTTCCTTTTCGTAGGCATTAGAAAGCATATAGGTTTTTCTACGAAGCAAATCCGTATACTCTTCTAAGCTCTGTTGTTCTTTCTGTACTTTGACCGCGATAGGTTGCCCTATTCGTACCTTTATAGGTCTATTCTTTTGTGTGAATACTTCTGATGGAATTTTAGCGGTTCTAAAAACATCATTCAATTTTGCCAAACGATAGAAAAGTCTACTGTTCTTAGCGTGAAAATAAATAGGCACAACAGGAACTTCTGCTTTTTTTATCAATTTTAAAGCAGCTTCTTCCCAAGGTCTATCTACTAGAAGTTTTCCATCTTTTAAAGTAGAAACTTCTCCTGCAGGAAATATGCTTAGAGGATGGCCGTCTCTCAAATGCTGAAGTGCCGTCTTAAATCCCGCTAAACTACTTTTTACATTTTTATGGGATTCAAACGGATTTACAGGAACAATATAAGGCACTAAAGGCTCCATACGTTGCAGTAAGAAATTAGTCATGATTTTAAAATCAGGACGATATCCCATCATTAGTTTAATCAAAATAATACCATCGATGGCTCCTAGCGGATGATTAGAGATGGTTATAAATGCACCATCTTTAGGTAATCTTTTGAAATCCTCTTCGGGAATCTGAAAATCAATATCAAAATGCTTTAAAATAGCATCTGGATAAGCTTGCCCCTCTAAATGGCTGATTGTATCATAAAACTTATTAATACTAGAAATTCTAGTCACTTTCATAAGAACCCATCCTATAAAAGTGCCTAGAAAGCCATATTTATCTATATTTATTGCTTTTGCAACTTCCTTTGCGGTTACTAAACCCATATTATCTTACCCATTTTCCGGAATGCTAATATAGGAAAAACGTTACTTGGCAATTAAGTTTTAATTTCTTTTTTAAAAAAAGAAGACTTTTTACATATTTACTATTGATAGTCAAAAGGTTACTTCACAACTAATTGCACCGTTTCTTTACCGCGCTGTTCTAATAAAATTTCCTTACCATTTTGCAAGGAGGTAATAGCCTCAGTATCAAAGTGTCGAATTGTATATAGAGAAACTTCCTCCTGGTGGTTTACCTTAAATTTTCTTTTTAAAATCTCTAGTAAATCATTTAAGCGCCCAAATTTATTATCGACACACACAGAAAAACTAATCGCAGAATTCTGGATAAGATCTACTTTCATTTTATGGTCATGAAATAATTTAAACAGCTCACTGATACTATCTTCTACAATGAATGAGAAATCTAAAGAAGATAACTTCATTAAAACTTGATTCTTTTTCACGATAAAACAAGGTACTTTTGGCTCTATGCCAGGACCTTTTCCTACCGTAGTTCCTGCATTTTTAGGTTCTAAAAAAGACTTTACAAGTAAAGGAATTTCTTTTCGTTGTAAGGGCTGTAATGTTTTAGGGTGAATTACTGATGCACCATAAAAAGCTAATTCAATAGCCTCCCTATAAGAGATTTGATTTAATAATTGAGCATTATCAAAATATCTAGGGTCTGCATTTAACACTCCAGGTACGTCCTTCCAAATGGTAACCGCAGTGGCATTCAAACAATAAGCTAAAATAGCCGCTGAATAATCCGACCCTTCTCTACCTAAAGTAGTGGTAAAGTTATTGTCATCACTGCCAATAAATCCTTGAGTTATATAAAATTTACTTTTATCAATTCCTTTTGAAATATTTTCCTGCGTTTTTTCCCAATTGATAGCAGCATCTCTATAATTATCATCCGTTTTAATATAATCACGAACATCTAACCATGTATTATTAATACCTACTTCATTTAAATACGCACTTAAAATAGTGGTAGAAACCAATTCTCCATACCCAATAACTTGGTCATAGACAAAGCTGTGCTTTGGCGATTTATTCCACGCAAGAAACCCTTGAACTTCATCAAAAAGTTCCTTTATTTGCTTGAATATAGGATGTTTGTCATTTTCAAACAGGTCCATTAAAATATCATTATGATATTTAAGAACGTCTTGGATTGCAGCAGCAACTTCAGATTTATCTCTAAAATAACTCGTAACAACCGTTTCCATAGCATTGGTTGTTTTACCCATTGCAGAAACAACTATTAGTGTATGCTCATAACCTACTTGTTCTAAAACACTCACTAAATTTTTTACCCCATCAGCATCTTTTACAGATGCTCCTCCAAATTTAAAAATTCTCATATATTGGCTATATAATTTTTAATACCATTTTCGTCTAATTGAACTACGTCCCAATCTCGCATCACATTTGCCCCTTTACTTTCGTAAAATTTAATGGCTGGTTCATTCCAATCTATAACTTCCCAGTTTATTCTTTTAACTCCTAAGCCATGACCGTATGTAACCACCTCATTTAACAATGCAGTTCCCATACCAGTTCCACGCATAGACTCCGTTACTATTAAATCCTCTAAATGAATAATTGGCCCTTTCCAAGTAGAATACCTATTATAGACCAATGCCATTCCTTTAATTTCATTACCTACTTCACCCACAAAACAATGGAATAGTGGATTAGCACCAAAACCATCTCTAATTAAGTCTTCTAAAGTAACCTCAACGGCATTTTCTTCCTTTTCAAACACAGCAAGCTCATTAATCAAGGATAAAACTTGATCCATGTCTTCTTTTTTTGCTTCTCTTATTGAAAATTTCATCACTCTTTTTTTTAGATTTTAATAATCATAGGCTAGATTTATTTCTCTATTCTCAAAATGACGTCTAGCCTCATTTTTATTGTTACAAATATAACATGAAGTTACAAATTTAAAAAACATAAATTGAACGAAAACGTTGTAGTATCACAAAAAAGACGATATTTGTAGGTAAATAAACACTACAATCATGACTAAACAATACAAAACTCTTGGAGAGTTTATTATTGAAAATCAAGACTCTTTTAAATACTCATCTGGTGAATTATCTAGATTATTAAACGGACTACGATTAGCAGCTAAAGTTGTAAATCATGAAGTTAATAAAGCCGGATTAGTAGATATTCTTGGAGAAGCCGGAGATCAAAACATTCAGGGTGAAAACCAACAAAAATTAGACGTTCTCGCTAATGAAAAGTTTATACAAACTTTAAAAAAGAGAGAAATTGTTTGCGGAATTGCTTCTGAAGAAGAAGATGATTTTATAAGTATTAATAGTTTTGACAATCAACATCAAAACAAATACGTAGTACTTATAGACCCGCTTGACGGCTCTTCAAATATCGATGTCAATGTCTCTGTTGGAACTATATTTTCGATCTATAGACGGGTTACTCCTGTAGGTACTCCTGTAACTATTGAAGACTTTCTTCAACCAGGTGTAAACCAAATTGCAGCAGGTTACATTATTTATGGTACTTCTACTATGTTAGTCTATACGACTGGTGATGGCGTAAACGGATTCACATTAAACCCAGCGCTAGGGACTTTTTACCTATCGCATCCTAATATGAGTTTCCCTGAGAGTGGAAACATATATTCTGTTAATGAAGGTAACTATGTACACTTTCCGCAAGGCGTAAAAGATTATATTAAATATTGCCAGAAAGAAGAAGATGACAGACCTTATACGTCTCGTTACATAGGATCTCTAGTTTCTGATTTTCATAGAAACATGATCAAAGGAGGTATTTACATGTACCCTAAAAGTAGTGTTGCTTCTGAAGGAAAACTTAGATTATTGTATGAATGTAACCCTATGGCTTTTATTGCAGAACAAGCTAATGGATTAGCTAGTGATGGAAAAAATAGAATTATGGAGGTAAAACCAACAGAACTACACCAACGTGTTCCTTTCTTTTGCGGTAGCCGAAATATGGTTGAAAAGGCAGAAGAATTTATGAAAAATGCGAAAGCATAATTTAATAGGTTGAAACTAAAAAAGGGGCTAAAAGCCCCTTTTTTTATTCCCGTATTTTTTATTTCTTTACTAAATAAAGGTAATCTTCAAAATCTAATCGACCACCAAAAATCTGCACAGAACGCTTAATTAATTTAGCTGCTGCTTCAGAAGAGTACCCTAAACCAATAGCATACTTATTTACCAAGATCATTTCTTCTTCATCTATCTCGTGATCTGCAAAAACAATTCGAAACAAATCAAACAAACGCTCCAAACGCTCCTCTGAAGTAGAAGGAGGATTAATAGGGTATTTATTATCAGACTTTAAAACTTCAGCATACTCCGCATCCGTGATATCTAATTTTCTAGCAAACCGATCTAATAAAACCTTTTCTTGAGGATTAACTTCACCATCAACCGCTGCTAAAGAAGCAATTGATGAAAAATGAGCTAAATTTCTTCTATGCTCGCCACTGCTATATAAATCTACAAAAGACATAATCTATTTTTTATTTGAGCACAAATATAATTTTTTAGGAGTCATTTTTTACAATAAAACCGATTATTTTGGCTCTTAGTAAGTTGTATGGTTATTTCCTCAACTATTTACTACCAATAGACTTTAGGTCAATTTTCTAAAAAATCATCAAACAAATAATTTTGTAATTTCACAAGGCTATGAAAAATCCATTACTACAATTTACCGATAAAGGTATTTATTGCAGTGTCGCCAAAGTATATTTAGATCCTTGGAAACCCGTTGATAAAGCTATTATCACTCATGGTCATGCAGATCACAGCCGCTATGGACATAAGAGCTACATAACACATCATAGAAATGTGCCTATTATAAGCCACAGACTGGGGGAAATAAATGTATCTGGCGTAGCATGGGGACAAACCTTTACTATAAATAATGTGAAATTTAGCCTACACCCTGCAGGACATATTATTGGTTCTTCACAAATACGCGTAGAACATAAAGGAGAAGTCTGGGTGTTTACTGGGGATTATAAAACTGAAAACGACGGAATATCTACACCCTATGAAGTTGTAAAATGCGATTCGTTCATTACAGAATGTACCTTTGGATTACCCGCTTTTAAATGGACACCACAAGACGAAGTGATGGATTCTATTAACAATTGGTGGCTTGAAAACCAAACGGAAGGAAAAACATCGATACTTTTTGGATATAGCCTAGGTAAAGCACAACGTCTACTAAAATATTTGAATCCCGATATAGGCAAAATATACACCCACGGTGCCATAGAAAACATGACCGAAGTATTACGGCCACTGGTAGATTTCCCAGCAACAACACTAATCACTAAAGAAACCAAAAAACAAGATTTGCTGGGCAACATGGTACTAGCCCCTCCCAGCGCACACGGAAGTACGTGGATAAAAAAAATGGTGCCTTACGTTACAGGATCCGCCAGTGGCTGGATGACCTTTAGGGGGGCAAGGCGCAGAAGAGCAATAGACAAAGGGTTTGTCCTCAGCGATCATTGTGATTGGACAGGTTTATTAGAAAGTATAAAAGCTACTGGTGCTGAAAAGGTAATTTGTACACATGGCTATTCAGATATCTTTTCAAGATACTTGCGAGAACAAGGGTATGATGCCAGAACCGAAGAAACACAATACGGAGAAGAAGAAACCGCAGAAATAGAAGAAAAAATAATTACTTAGAACACCTAAGCTTATATTTTACCGCATGAAAAATTTTGCATCCCTTATTAAAACCTTAGACAGCACAACCAAAACAAATACAAAGGTTGCTGCTCTAGCCGAGTATTTTGCAAAAGCGAGTGATACCGATAAGGTGTGGACCATCGCTATCTTATCACATCGGAGACCTCCAAGACCGGTAAATACAACCTTATTAAGACAATGGGCTTCAGAATTATCCAATATTCCTTTATGGCTTTTTGAAGAGAGTTATCATATTGTGGGTGATTTAGCAGAAACTATAGCCCTAGTAATTCCGTCTAATCCTTTACAAACTGACAAATCGCTCACGGAGTTTTTAGAAGAAATGATTCTTTTAAAAAAGAAGTCGGAAGAAGAGAAAAAAGAATACCTCTATAACAACTGGAAAGCATTAGATTATTACGAACGTTTTGTTTTTACCAAATTAATTACTGGAGGTTTCCGAATTGGTGTAAGTCAAAAATTAATGACAAAGGCCTTATCTAAAGCTACAGAAATAAATGAGGATATATTAGCCTATAAATTGATGGGGAATTGGGACCCTAAAACAATTACTTTTCAAGAACTGATTTTAGAGGAGAATGAAAATGATTACCTATCAAAACCATATCCTTTTTATTTAGCTTACGCTATTGAAAATGAAATACATGATCTGGGTGATGTGCAAGAATGGTCTGCAGAACATAAATGGGATGGTATACGCTCACAAACCATATTTAGAAATGATGAATTATTTGTATGGAGCCGCGGAGAAGAATTAGTAACCGATAAGTATCCTGAGTTAGAAAAATTGGTAGGTATAATTCCAAACGGAACCGTCATTGATGCCGAAATTTTACCCTACGCCAATAACATCATCGGTACTTTCAATGATTTACAGACTAGGATTGGAAGAAAAACGGTTTCTAAAGCACTGCTAAAAAAAACGCCCGTAATTCTCAAAGCGTATGATATCTTGGAATGGGAAGGGAATGATATTCGGCATCTTCCTTTTATAGAACGAAGGGAGTTATTAGAAAAATTATATCAAACTATTTCAGCTATAGAGAGCTTGCCTTTCCAAATTTCAGAAACAATACATTGCTCCACTTGGGAAGAGGTTGCGAAAGAAAGAGAACGGGCACGAGAAATGCATAGCGAAGGTTTAATGCTCAAAAGAAAAGATTCTCCCTACTTGGTAGGTAGAAAAAAGGGCGATTGGTGGAAATGGAAAGTAGACCCGCTAACCATTGATGCTGTATTGACCTATGCCATGCGAGGGCATGGAAGAAGAAGTAATTTATTTACCGATTATACTTTTGCGCTCTGGAATACCAATGAGGAAGGAGAAAAAGAACTGGTCACTTTTGCAAAAGCGTATTCAGGACTTACCGATGCTGAGTTCCGTAAAATAGATGCTTGGATCAAAAAGAATACTCTTGAACGTTTTGGACCCGTAAGGAGTGTTACCCCACATCATGTATTTGAAATTGCTTTTGAAGGAATCGCTTTATCAAAAAGACATAAAAGCGGTATTGCCACACGCTTCCCTAGGATTATACGCTGGCGACATGATAAAAAAATAGAAGATGCCAATACTATTGAAGATTTGAAAAACTTAATCCCAAGTACAAGCAAAACTGCTACCGAATAATTGCAGTACCCTAACCGTACTATGAATAGAGACGAATTATATACTATTGCAGAGAACTGGTTTCAAGAAAACAATTGGAAACCATTTAAATTCCAAAAAGATACTTGGAAGGCTTTCTTGCAGGGTAAAAACGGATTATTAAACGCTCCCACGGGAAGCGGAAAAACCTATGCCCTATGGTTTCCCATCATTCTAAATTATATAAAATCTAATCCAGAGTATAAAACCAAACATAAAAAAGGTTTAAAAGCTGTTTGGATTACTCCCCTACGTGCTTTATCTGATGAGATTAGGCAATCTGCAGAACGAGTTGCTGCTGATTTAGGCACACAGATGACGGTAGGAATTAGGACAGGAGACACCAGCACAAAAGAGCGGACTGCTCAGAAAAAACAAATGCCCGATTTACTAATCACCACTCCTGAAAGCTTGCAGCTACTCCTAGCTTCTAAAGGCTATGACAAGCTATTTAAAGGATGTACTGCCATTGTGGTAGATGAATGGCATGAACTGTTAGGGACAAAAAGAGGAGTGCAAATGGAATTGGCTCTTTCTCGCCTAAAAACAGTTTCTAAAGAACTTCGAATATGGGGAATCTCTGCAACGATAGGCAATTTGGAACAGGCTCGAGAAGTACTATTGGGCACCGATGCAAAAGCACTCGAAAATTCAATTTTAATAAAAGCAAAACTGAATAAGAAAATAACTGTAAAAAGCATCATCCCTAAAAAAATGGAGACCTTTCCGTGGCGCGGACATTTAGGCTTGCATTTATTAGAAGATATTATCCCTATAATTAACAATAGTAAAACCACCTTACTATTTACCAATACCAGGAGTCAGTGCGAAATCTGGTTTCAAAAAATTTTAGAAAAACATCCTGAATTTGCTGGCGAAATTGCCATGCATCATGGAAGTATTAATAAAGAAACTCGACTTTGGGTAGAACAAGCCATCCGCAATGCAAACTTAAAGGCCGTAGTCTGTACCTCTAGTTTGGATTTAGGCGTAGATTTTGCTCCTGTAGAAACGGTAATACAAATAGGAGGCCCTAAGGGCGTAGCCCGTTTTTTACAACGCGCTGGTCGCAGTGGTCACCGACCAGGAAAAGAGAGTGTCATCTATTTTTTACCTACGCACGCAATAGAACTTATTGAAGCTTCTGCTTTGCAAGAAGCTGTAAAACATACCGTAGTAGAAGACCGGATTCCGTATTTGAATAGTTATGATGTACTACTGCAATACCTCACCACGCTCGCTATTTCTGATGGCTTTTATCCTGATGAAATTTACCAAGAAGTAATTAAAACCTTTTGCTACCAAGCACTCTCAAAAGAGCAATGGCAATGGCTACTCAACTTTTTAGTCTTAGGAAGCCAAAGCTTGCAGACCTATGATGAATATAAAAAAGTAGACCTTGAAGAAGATGGTAAATTTAAAGTCAACAATAAAGGTATCGCTATGCGACATCGTTTTCAAATAGGAACTATTGTGAGCGATGCAAATTTAACAGTACGCTATCAAAAAGGAGGTTTTATCGGGTCGATAGAAGAGTTCTTCGTTTCCAAATTATCTCCTGGAGATATTTTCACATTTGCTGGAAGAAATCTAGAGTTTATTCGGATAAAAGACATGCAAGTACATGTGCGCAATTCTACTAAAAAAACAAACAAAATACCAAGTTGGATGGGTGGGCGCCTCACTTTTTCTGCTCAAATGTCCGAATTACTACGTGAAGAACTATACAAAGCATCGGCAAACCATTTAACCAAAAAAGAAATAGGCCAAGAGCTAATAGCACTAGAGCCTGTATTTACCCAACAACGTAAAGAAAGTATTGTTCCAAAACCCAATGAATTCTTAATTGAGACCTTTAAAACTCGCGATGGTTACCACCATATTTTTTACCCCTTTGAAGGTAGGTTTGTGCATGAAGCCATGGGAAGCCTTTTAGGCTACCGCATAAGTTTGCTTTCACCGATAACTTTTTCGCTGGCTTTTAATGATTACGGATTTGAATTACTCTCAGATCAAGAGATAGACATACAGCAGGTTTTAGATAATGATTTATTTTCAACAGACTTTATGCTGAGTGACCTACAGAAAAGTTTAAATGCCACAGAGATGGCGCGTAGAAAATTTCGTGACATTGCCGTAATCAGTGGAATGGTATTTACAGGATATCCAAACAAAGGTGTAAAAATGAAGCATTTACAAAGCAGCTCACAACTGCTTTTTGATGTTTTTAGAGACTATGAGGCTGATAATTTACTTTTTCAACAAGCTTTTACAGAAACATTTGAACACCAACTGGAAGAAGGGCGCTTACGACTAGCACTAGAGCGTATTGCACAACAGGAAATTGTCTGGAAAGCGTGCCAGAAACCAACTCCATTTTCGTTCCCTATAATTACAGATAGATTACGAGAAAAATTATCTAGTGAAAAATTAGCAGACCGTATCAAACGTATGACCGCGATTCTTACTAAAAAGTAAAAAGCACTTCGCTTTTTCTTATTTTTGTCATGAATGACAGAATCTATACAAGTAAACAATCAGACATTTACCATGCATTGTTCGGGTGCGCTCTTTTGGGAAGAAGAAAGCACACTAATAGTTAGCGATATTCACTTTGGGAAAATATCCCATTTTAGAAAACACGGTGCTGCCGTTCCGCAAAAAGCCATACAGAAAAATTTTATGCTTTTAGAGGCTATTGTTACTCAGTTTAACCCTAAAAGTATTTGTTTTTTGGGTGATTTATTTCATTCCTCTATGAATACAGAATGGAATTTGTTTGAAGATTGGGTAGCGAAAACAACTGCAAAACTAGTTCTAGTTGCCGGAAATCACGATATCATATCGCCCTTAAAATATGAAGCTTTAAATATTGAAGTGATTCAAGAAATTGAAACGCAAGGGTTTCTATTTACACATCACCCAGAAGAACGCAAAGGACTATTTAATTTCGCAGGACATATTCACCCCGCTATAAAATTAAAAGGTAGCGGGAGACAGATATTAAAATTAGCCTGCTTTTATAAATCAGACCACCAAATAATATTGCCTGCGTTTGGGGAATTTACAGGAACATTTTCATTACAACCTACTAAAGAACATGAGGTATTTGTAATCACAAAAGACGAAATATTTAAAATAGATATAGCTTCTTCCGTTATCTAAGTCCATTTTAAATTGGATACCATCAACAACTAAATTTTGAGGCACTTAATTTTATCCTATGGAAAAGAAATTAGCACTAGTAAACTCGGCCTCTGTACTTTTCGTGATTATCGTTAACTATGTATCACAAGCGTTAAAATTTAACGACACCACTATAGGCGAAATAAGTAAACAATACGACAATTTGTTTACACCAGCAGGTTATGCATTTGCCATTTGGGGACTAATTTTTTTGTCTTTAATAGGATATGCTATTTTTCAAGTGCGAAGAGCTTTTTTTAGTGTTAAGAAAACCGATTTTATCTTACAAACGGGATATTGGTTTGCTATCACTAATTTTCTGAATGGGTTATGGGTCTTTGCCTTCGTGTATGATTATACAGGGCTATCTGTTTTAATTATGTTTGGGATCTTGTTTTCTTTAATAAAGATCATCCTAAATACCAATATGGAACGTTGGGATGCTCCGATAGAAATTATTGCCTTTGTTTGGTGGCCTATTTGTTTATATAGTGGTTGGATTACTGTAGCGACGATTGCAAATGTCACCGCCTATCTAGCGAAACTTGGCTGGTCTGGTGGGTTTTTATCAGAAGCTACTTGGGCCGTACTTATGATTGGTATTGCTACCGTGATAAATCTATTGATGACCTATACACGAAACATGAGAGAATTTGCACTTGTGGCTGTTTGGGCATTTATCGCTATCTACGTTCGTCAAATTGAAGACTATCCTGAAATCGCATATACAGCGGTAGTAGCCAGTGTTATATTATTCGCATCTACTTTTTACCACGCCTACAAAAACAGGGCCACTGGCCCTGCTATCAAATTGAAGGAACGTATACAAAACTAATTTTATAACATTCTATTTACATCATAACCCCACGAAGGATATGTAAATACAATAGCCTTCATATCATCTACCGTCATCTCTTTTCGGATGGCCAATGAAAATAAGTTAATAGTTTCTCCTGCATGCGGCCCAATAATATGCGCACCTACAATTGCTTTTGTACGTTCGTTGATTAAAATTTTATAAGCATATATCGGTGCGTTTATTCGCCTTGCATTAAACCAATCTACAGCAGATTCATGATTTACTAGTACATTTTTATATCTTTTCTTTGCTTCTTCTTCACTTAAACCTACACTAGCTAGATTAGGTAAGGTATAAACTACCGAAGGAATTACAGGGGTATGTACTTTTGCTTTATTTCCCTTAATTATATTTGCCGAAACAGTATTTGCTTCTGGCCCCGTCATAGAAGTCAATGGCAACCCATGATCGGTAACATCGCCACAGGCATAGACACTATTATTTTTAGAATTTTGAAGGTATTCATTTACGTCAATTCCTTTTTCGCTAAAAGAAACCTTTGCCTTATCTAAATCAAGTTGGTCTATTGCGGGTACACGCCCAGCGGTATTAAAGACAATATTTGCCTTAATGTGCTTAATTGTATCTTCATGCTCATAATAAACTTTAAACTTATTTTTTCCTTTTTTCAACTTATTAACTTTCGCATTAAATAAAAATTTAATCCCTATTTTTTCAGAATAAGTAACCAAGGTATCTACTAAGTCAGGATCAAAACCTTGTAATGGTCTTTCATGAGAATGAATAACAGTCACCTTTGCTCCTGCTCTTGCCGCCATGTGAGCAAATTCCATTCCTATATATCCTCCGCCAACAAATACTAAATGCTCTGGAAGCTTTTTCAAATTAAGAAAGTCCCCACTGGTCTTCAGTAATGCAGCACCATCTATAGGTAATTCAATAGGCTTCAGTCCTGTAGCTATAACAAATTTATCGGCTTCAATAATTTCATCGCCTACCGTAATCGTTGTTTCTGATAGAAAAGAAGCTGCACCCGAAAAAACAGTAATCCCCAACTCTTTCAAGCTGTCCTTTGAAGCCTTAGGAATGGGTTTCGTAAAGGTCTTTTTAAATTTTTGCATATCACTCCAAAGTAGTTTGGGTAACTTTACAATCCCATTTCCATTCATATGTTTAGCAAATTCTAAAACTTCTGTCGATGCTAAAAGCGCTTTTTTTGGATCACAACCACGCAATGGGCAGGTACCGCCATAATCACGGCGTTCAGTGATTGCCACACTCATTCCTGCTTCCGCACATGACTTTGCTACAGCTTGCCCTGCACTACCACCTCCTATTACAAATACATCAAATTTCTTGTTTGCCATCATCTTAATTTTATAGAGCTACCAAGTTCTGCACTTTTTGAGACAAAAAGTGATTCATATTGATTAAAAATGAACGCAATGCATTTACGAGGTATGTTTATATTTGCACAAAAGTTTTAAGTTGAGCCAAAAAATCATTCAACAACTCTACGAACAGTCTCCGCAATTGCAGAAACTGCGCACTGCTATTTCCAATTTTGAACATACAAAAGGTACTATCAACATAAAAGGTCTCATAGGATCTTCCTTATCGTTTGTGTTAACCGATGCTTTTAAGACTGCAAAGCAGCCTTTTCTTTTAATTTTTAACGACAAAGAAGAAGCGGCATATCATTTGAACGATCTGGAACAAATGATTGGTGAAAAAGATGTGCTATTCTATCCGGGAAGCTACCGTAGACCCTATCAAATTGAAGAAACAGACAATGCAAATGTTTTGCTACGTGCCGAAGTTTTAAACCGGATTAATTCGCGTAAGAAACCCGCAGTTATTGTTACGTATCCAGACGCCCTATTTGAAAAAGTCGTCACTAGAAGAGAGTTAGATAAAAACACGTTAAAAATAAAAATTGAAGATTCATTATCGCTCGATTTTTTAAACGAAGTGCTCTTCGAATATAAATTTAAACGAGTAGATTTTGTCACAGAGCCAGGAGAATTTTCTGTTCGTGGGGGAATCGTAGATGTATTCTCTTTTTCTAATGATGAACCCTACCGTTTAGAATTTTTTGGTGATGAAGTAGAAAGCATCAGAACCTTTGATGTAGAAACACAACTTTCGCTTGAAAAATTAAACAAGATTACCATTATCCCTAATGTAGAAAACAAATTTTTAGATGAATCTAGAGAGAGTTTTCTTCAATATATAGCATCAAACACTTTAATTTTTAACAGTGATATTGATATTTTACTAGACCGCTTAGATTCTTTTTTCGAGAAAGCCACAGAAGCTTTCAGCAAGCTCTCTACAGAAATTAAACATGCAGAACCAAAAGCCCTATTTGTAGATTCTACCTTATTTAAAAAAGAATTAGAGGCTTTTAGTTTAATTATTGGCGGCAACCCTTCGCAAAAAAGTATCCAAGAAGAAATTCAATTCAACACAAGACCTCAGCCTTCTTTCAATAAAAAGTTCGATTTACTTATTGAAAGTTTAAACGAACAAGAAAAAGCTGGGTTTACTAATTATATTTTTTGCTCCACAGAACAACAAGCGCAACGTTTTCATGATATTTTTGATGAAGTTGGAAAAAAAGTACATTACAAAACAGTAGTCTATTCTCTTTTTCAAGGTTTTATAGATGTCGATTTAAAAATAACCTGTTTTACAGATCATCAAATTTTTGAGCGCTACCATAAGTTTCATGTTAAAAATGGCTATTCTAAGAAACAAGCCATTACACTTAAAGAACTTACTCGTTTAGATATTGGCGACTATGTAACCCACATGGATCATGGTGTTGGAAAATTTGGAGGCTTACAAAAAATAGATGTAGAAGGTAAAAAACAAGAGGCGATAAAATTGGTGTATGGCGAGCGTGATATATTGTATGTCAGCATTCATTCCCTGCATAAAATATCTAAGTTCACTGGCAAAGATGGTACGCCTCCAAAAATATACAAACTTGGTTCTGGTGCTTGGAAAAAAGTAAAAGAAAAAGCGAAGTCTAGAGTTAAGAAAATTGCATTTGATTTAATACAAGTCTATGCCAAACGTAGATCAGAAAAAGGATTTCAATATGCTCCTGATGGCTATTTACAACACGAATTAGAAGCTTCTTTCATTTACGAAGACACGCCAGACCAGAGTAAAGCTACTGAAGACATTAAGCGCGATATGGAAAGTGAGCGACCAATGGATCGCTTAATTTGTGGGGATGTAGGTTTTGGAAAAACAGAGGTTGCTATCAGAGCTGCCTTTAAAGCGGTAGCAAATGGCAAACAAGTAGCCGTTCTAGTACCCACCACTATTCTTGCATTTCAGCACAGCAGAACATTCAGCGAACGTCTAAAAGATATGCCGGTAACGGTAGATTATTTAAACAGATTTAGAACTGCTAAAGAGAAAAAAGAAACACTTGAAAAATTAGCTGACGGTAAAGTTGATATCATTATAGGTACCCACCAGTTGGTAAATAAAAACGTGAGATTTAAAGACTTAGGCTTATTAATTGTAGATGAAGAGCAGAAGTTTGGCGTTGCCGTAAAAGATAAATTAAAGTCTATTAAGGAGAATGTAGATGTCTTAACCTTAACGGCCACTCCTATCCCGAGAACGTTACAATTTAGTTTAATGGCCGCTCGTGATTTATCAGTTATAAATACAGCACCACCAAACAGGTATCCTATTCAGAGTGACGTTATCCGTTTTTCTGAAGAGACTATTCGGGATGCAGTGAGTTATGAAATTCAACGTGGAGGACAAGTATTTTTCATCCATAACCGTGTAGAAAACATTAAGGAAGTTGCTGGTTTATTGCAGCGTTTAGTGCCAGATGCCAAAATTGGAATTGGTCACGGCCAAATGGATGGCAAAAAGTTAGAGAGCCTGATGCTCGCTTTTATCAATGGTGAATTTGATGTCTTAGTCTCTACTACCATTATAGAAAGCGGATTAGATGTATCTAATGCCAATACCATTTTTATAAATAATGCCAATAATTTTGGATTAAGCGATTTGCATCAAATGCGTGGTAGAGTTGGGCGTAGTAACAAAAAAGCGTTCTGTTACTTTATTACTCCACCTTACGAAGTCATGACCTCTGATGCCCGCAAACGTATTGAAGCCTTAGAGCAATTTACAGAATTAGGTAGCGGATTTAATATCGCCATGAAAGATTTAGAAATTCGTGGTGCTGGAGATATTCTTGGAGGTGAACAAAGCGGATTTATAAATGATATTGGTTTTGATGCCTATCAAAAAATATTAGCAGAAGCTGTTGATGAACTAAAAGAAAATGAGTTTAAAGATCTATATGAGGAGATTGATGGGCATGAATATGAAAAGGTTTTCGTAAAAGAAACTCAGATTGATGCTGATTTTGAACTGCTATTCCCTGATGATTATATCAATAATATTACAGAGCGTTTAAATTTATATACCGCACTAAATCAAATTACCGATGAAGATGGCTTGAAGAAATTTGAAGTGGACTTAATAGATCGTTTTGGCGAGTTGCCAATTGAAGCAGAGGACTTATTAAATTCTGTTCGTATAAAATGGATAGCTAATGCTATTGGTCTGGAAAAAATTGTCATGAAGCAAGGAAAAATGATAGGCTATTTTATTGCTGACCAGCAATCTGCATTCTATCAAAGCGCTAATTTTACTAGCGTTTTACAATTTGTGCAAGCGCATCCTAAATTATGTAAGATTAAAGAAAAGCAAACTAGAAACGGACTCCGATTACTATTAGTTTTTGAAAACATAAGATCTATAGACAAAGCATATTTAGCCATGCAACCTTTTGAAAAAGAAAATAAATTAGCTTCAAATTAATTATTGGAGTGATTTTTGTAAAATACAAAACATGAAAAAGATTCTTTTACTATTATCAGCGTTCGTCGTCTTAAGCGCAAACGCACAACATACTATATCCGGCACATTTACGCCTGCGGAAGATTATACGTGGCTTATTGCATACCGCATAAAACCTGGCACACAAGCATATTCCGCAGATACAGCCATCCAGTTTGGAAAAGCTACTTTAGCTATGCCAGAAAATGCAGAACCGGGCATGTATCGATTAGTATATGCAGTCCCGCAGGAGGAATATAATTTTGATGTCATCTATAACGGAAAAGAGGATATTGTCTTTACCTTTAATTCAGATGATGGTGCAACTTACACCAACTCTGTAGAGAATAGTACTTTGAGTGACTATCTAGCAGAAATTAGTGCTGTGGAGCAGGATATTATTACCTTTTATAGCAAGCAAAAAACCAATAAAAAGGAATTTAATTCGCTTCTAAAATCTCTTACTAGTATTCAAAAAAACTATGAAAGTAAATCTGAAGGTTTAATCGCCAATCATTTTATTACAGCTAACGCACCTTATATTCCTGAGGCTTATAGTACTGCTGAGGCCTATGTTGCTGGTAAGAAAGAAAATTATTTCAAGGCAATAGATTTTAGTAACCCAGTCTTACAAAGTTCTGTTTTCTTGACCGATAAATTAACGAATTATGTTTTCACAGCAGTACCACTTACCCTTAGCGGTACGGATGAATTAGAGCAAGAGGTAATCAAAAATGTAGATAGTATTTCTACTCCTTTGGGGAGTTTAACGGATGATTTTAAGTTTTATACGTATTATGAATTATGGAATACGGCAGTAGCCTATGATCATAATACTGTATCAGACTATATCTATACTAATTACTTAAAAGACTTAGCTATTGCCACAGAAAACGTAGAGGCAAAGAATACTATTGAAGCACATAATAGACTCCGAATTGGAGAAGTAGCACCAGAAATTACTTGGAAGACAGGAAAAGAGCTTAATAAACTTAGCGGTTTAGCTCCTGCAAAAAACTATGTCTTAATTTTCTGGAGTAGTACCTGTGGGCATTGTTTAAAAGAATTGCCTGCACTGCATAAAGAATTTAAAAACAAAACAGATCTTACCGTTTTAGCCGTAGGATTAGAAGATGAAATAGAAAATTGGGAAATTGAAGCTGCAAAATTACCTAATTTCAAACACGCCATTTCTTTAGGAAAATGGGATAGTGAATATGCTGAATTGTACGATGTACATGCTACACCAACCTATTACATATTGGATAGCGAAAAAAGAATTATCGCCAAGCCAGAAGATGATAAAGCAGCCGTAGAATTTCTAAAGAAAATCTACTAACTGCTTTTATTAGCTACACGATAGTACCGTGTTATAATGTTTTTAAATCCTTAATGGTTTTAAAAGCAATATCTACGTGTTCATCATCTACTAAGATGGTGAACTCATTGGTAGTAGAGATTACTTCATAAAGTACAATCCCCTCCCATGCCAAACGCTGAAAAATAAAATAATAAATTCCAGGAACGGTAACGTTTTCCGAAGGTAACTTCACGGTAATCGAAGACAAGTTTTCTGCTTTTTGAGTGCAGCGCTCTCCTTCAAATAATGCTTCAACAGTTTTATCTAAACTGTTGCTCACTACAATGTTTAATTCATTTACACCTCTTGAAGAAGTATAAAAAACATCCTTGTCTTTATTTACTTCTTTCAGCAACAAGCGCTGATTTTCTAAAAGACTATCCGATAATAAAAAAGTAAAATCAGTTAAGGAAGAACGCACTGTAATCTCACCAATATTTTTAAGTACTTTGATAATTTTGTGAGTTGCCCTAAACTCTAAGTCATCCGATAACCTTTTTAACGCCATTACAATGGCACCATTCCGAATGTCTTTCCCCAATTCGGCTTCAATCTCTGGCTTAACAATCCTAGATAATGAGGTAAGGTTAATAATTCCTTGTGCTAATGCACTTTGTAAAAAGGGTTTTTTCTTAATGTAATGTTCTACGACAGAAGATATTGTTTTCATGATTCCGGTTGTGAGACGCAAATATAACAAATTGTTATAAATAAAACAAATATTTAGAAATGATAAAAAGCATCTTCTATGTGATTGATTTCCAAGCCTCCTTTTTGTTGTACAATGGTAATAATATCAAAGCGAACTTCTACATCTAAATCATGAAAGGTTACATATTGATGTGCTGCAGCAATAAGAAGGTTTATTTTTTTTTGATGTATCAAATCAGATAGGTCGGCAATAAAGCCGGTATTTCTAGATTTCACTTCTACAATTACCAAAATATCTTTACTTCTCGCAATAATATCAACTTCAGCTTTTAGGTAGCGGTAATTTTTTTCCAGTATTGTATATCCATTTTTTTCCAGGTGTTTTACTGCTTGTTCTTCCCCTAATTTGCCAAAATCGTTATGAATTGCCATAAATTTTATCACTTTATTTCAATAATTACGCACTTCATCGAAAATATAGGCACTTAGACGTCCAAAACACCTAGTGCTACGTAATTTTATTGCTATTGTTGAGTTATATGTAATATACATAACATTTTACATATATGAATTCCCCCAAAATAACCAATTTTAGAACTTCAGTATGGAATACTTTATAAATTGTAATACCGCTCCGCTTAGTCCCTACACAACGCCATTGGACAAGCAAAGAGCAGAACATTTTTACCGAAGAATAGGACTTAGTGCCTCAGTAGCTACTATTGAAAGTGCGGTAGGCCAAACAGCAGAGTCTTTAGTAAATGCGATTATTAATGAAGCTACTTCTATGCCAGAAAGTGCCGCTCCCATATGGGCAGATTGGACACGAGCAGATTATCCTGAAGACAGTGAAACACGTAACCCTATTGTAAATGCGCAATATGAGGAATGGCGACAAACATATACTAGAGCAATTTTATCTAATAATTTAAGAGATCGATTAAGCTTTTTCTGGAGCAATCATTTTGTTACCGAATTAAGAAAATACGATGCTCCTACCTATTTATACCATTATACAAATTGCCTGCAGCGTAATGCTCTAGGGAATTTTAGAACATTTACAAGTGAGATTGGTCTTGACAATGCCATGCTTTATTATTTAGATGGTGTTTATAATAATGGAAACAACCCTAATGAAAACTATGGTCGTGAGCTTTACGAGCTATTTACCCTAGGAGAAGGAAACAATTATACAGAAGAAGACATTATAGAAACAGCACGTGCACTTACGGGTTACGTAGACCGGCCAGATATAGCTTGGTCTCCGGTAAATTTTGATCCAACAAAATTTGATGACACGCCAAAAACGATATTTGGACAGACGGCCAACTTTGATTATGATGGCGTCATAGATAATTTGTTTACACAAAGACCAAATGAAATAAGCTACTTTATCTGTAAAAAATTATATGAGTTTTTTGTGCATCCAGATTCTACAGACCAAGCAGGAAATGCTCAGGTTATTATAGATGGGCTGGCTGCTACCTTTCGAGCAAATGATTTTGAAATTGCTCCGGTACTATCACAATTATTTAAAAGTCAACACTTTTTTGATGACGAAGCTATAGGCGTAATCATCAAAAGTCCTTTTGATTTATTCTTGAGTTTAATTAATGAAACAAGTTTTAGCTATACTGATAGTATTATCGCAAATATGTATAGTACCAGTGAACTACTAGGGCAAGAGGTTTTTAACCAACCTGGTGTAGAAGGTTGGTACAGAAACAGACAGTGGATTAATAATAATTTTATGATTGGCCGTTGGTTATCTTGTGAAATGTTTTTAGAATTGTTCTATACCGCTGATTCAGAGCAGTTTTTTAATTTGGCTGTTTCGCTGGTTCCAAACGCAGTGTCTGTAAATAATCCAGATGATATCACCAATGCGCTTTTAGATAAATTTTTCCCAAAAGGTATTGCAGAAGATCAGTTACAAAACGCCTTAGATGTATTTAGAGATGCATCATTAGAACAGTATTATGCGCCAGATGGCGATGGTAGTTGGTCTGTATACAACTATGCAGATTCTGCAAAACAACAACTATACTTTTTACTACTCCACATCATTAGACAACCAGAATTTCAATTAAAATAAAAACCTACCACTATGTGTGATACTCATAATAAAACTCCCCATAAAGGACTAGAACATGAAGGTCATGATCTAGAGCATAAAGCTTGGAGCAGACGTTCCTTTTTACAAGCTATGGGATTAGCTGGTTCTGGTTCTATTTTACTAGGAAGTAATCTTGTAAGCGCCTCAGCTTCTTCGCCCTTAGCAAATGCTATAGCGGATACTGAGACTGATAAAATTGTAATTTTAATACGTTTGGCTGGTGGTAATGATGGTTTAAGTACTGTTATTCCTATAGAGCAATATGACTTGTATGCCAATGCAAGACCTAACATATATATTCCTGAAAGCAAAATATTACGTCTAACCGATGATTTTGGCGTTCCTACTTACATGAAATCTTTAGAATCCATGTGGGGCGAAGGCCAGTTTAAAGCGGTACATGGGGTAGGATATGGAAACCAAAGTTTATCTCACTTTACGGGTGATGATATCTTTTCAAACACAGACCTAACGACTTCTGGATTCTCAGGAGAACGTACCGGTTGGATGGGAAGACATTTTGAAGACATTTATGAAGATTATTTAATAAGTCCGCCTGCATCTCCTGCTGCCATCCAAATAGGGCAATATGGTAGTTTAGTTTTTCAAGGTAATGAAACTAACTATGCTTTTGTAACTAGTAATATAAATCAGTTAGAAGAAATTGCAGAAACAGGAGAACAATATGCGATATCAGACCCTACAAATACCATTTTTGGTGATTGTATGTATGGAGATCAATTGCGTTTTTTACGAGGTGTTGCCAATACCACATATGAATATTCAGGTACCATTCATGAAGCACACGAACGTGGAAAAGATTTACAATGCGTAGAATATCAGGACAATAGTTTCGCCAAACAATTAGAAATATTAGCACGCTTAATCAAAGGAAATTTAGGTACGAAAGTATATATGATTTCCATGGGTGGTTTTGACACTCACGGAAATCAGCCTTTAGTGCACGAACGCCTAATGTCTAATTTATCAATTGCTATCAATGATTTTTACGAAGATTTAAAGTGTACCAATCAAGATGATAAAGTTTTAAGTATGACCTATTCAGAATTTGGTAGACGTATATTTGAAAATGGTTCTAATGGGACAGATCATGGTAAGGCAGCTCCAACATTATTCTTTGGTTCTGGTTTAAATGGTAGTGCTTTTGTTGGCGAACACCCTTCATTAGAAGATCCTAATGAGCGTGGTAACTTAGAGTACACTATGGACTTTAGAGATCTATACGGAACTGTTCTGGCAGAATGGTTGTGTGTAGATAGAACTTTAGTTGAACAACATTTATTAGGACACCCTTACAAAGCGGTTAATCTTGGTTTTAATTGTAGCGGTGAAGTTTTTGATGAAATTGTTTACAGTGATGGAGAACCTACTCCACCAACACCACTAGACCCAAGACCTGAAGATCCTGTAGCAGAAATTCCTACTCCAGAATTACTAGAGGCTATTATTCATAAACCTTATTATCCAACAGATAAAACCCCACATATCTATTTAGAAATGCCATTTACAGCCCATGTAGATATTCAATTATATAATATTATGGGACAAAATGTGGGTACGGTTTACAACGAAATAATGACCGAGGGTTCTTTAGAAATAAACATACGGGAGCGCATGAGTAATTTCATCGCCTCTGGAAAATACATCTACAGAATTAGAGTGCAAAATAAAAAAATGAGCAAATCCGTAATGGTTGCTTAATGTCATATTATACACCCCATTAACACCTACTTACTATGGCATCCATTTCATCCGTTTTTAACAGATGAAATGGTTTTTTATTTTTATTAAGCAAGTTTAGGCTTATCTGCATCTGTTTTGAACGCCAAGGCTTTTTTGGTTTCATGGTTTTGATCTTTATAAACTCGCGTAACTTCTTCTTTTGCGATTTCTTCTGGCTTTTGAGCATTAGAAGTGTCTAATGTCATTTTCTTGAAAGGTTTTTGATTACTCATAAAATTGTCTTTAGTAAAGTAACGTAAGAAAAAACCTATAATTGTGATGATACGTTCATTTGTAGCTATAAACTCTTGTAGTTTTTAAAAACAAAGCATACCTCTCCATTAAAAATCTTTATTTTTGTGAGCTAATTACAGAAATAATGTCCGAGAATCAGAAAAACCCTTCTAGATATACGATTACCGCAGCTTTACCTTATACAAATGGTCCAATACACATTGGTCATTTGGCAGGGGTGTATGTCCCTGCAGATATATATAGTAGATATTTACGCCTTATTGGTAAAGATGTCGCTTTTATATCTGGTAGTGATGAACATGGTGTCGCTATTTCTATGAAGGCAAAAAAAGAAGGTATTTCCCCTAAAGAGGTGATTGATAAATACAATGCAATCATCAAAAAGTCTTTCGCTGATTTCGGAATCACTTTTGATAATTACTCAAGAACATCTGCAGAAATACATCATGAAACTGCTTCTGAGTTTTTCAAAACAATGTATGATCAAGGAGATTTTATTGAAGAAACTACAGAACAACTGTACGATCCAGAAGCAAAACAATTTTTAGCAGACCGTTTTGTTGTAGGTACTTGCCCTAAGTGTGGCAATGAAGAAGCTTATGGAGATCAATGTGAGAATTGTGGTTCCACGTTAAATGCTACCGATTTAATCAATCCAAAATCTACCATTTCTGGTGCTGTACCTACGGTAAAAGAAACCAAACACTGGTTTTTACCTCTAGATCGTCACGAGGCATTTTTAAAAGAATGGATTTTAGACGGGCATAAAAATGATTGGAAGCCGAATGTTTATGGCCAATGTAAATCTTGGATTGATGACGGACTTAAACCAAGAGCAGTAACCCGTGATTTAGATTGGGGAATTCCTGTCCCTGTTCCAGGTGGCGAAGGCAAAGTACTATATGTATGGTTTGATGCACCAATTGGATACATTTCATCTACCAAAGAATGGGCAGCTAGAGAAGGAAAAGATTGGGAACCCTATTGGAAAGATGAAAATACCAAATTGGTTCATTTTATAGGTAAAGACAATATTGTTTTTCACTGTATTATTTTCCCTAGCATTTTAAAAGCACATGGTGGATATATCTTACCAGATAATGTGCCTGCTAACGAGTTTTTAAATCTAGAAGGCAACAAATTGTCTACTTCTAAAAATTGGGCCGTATGGCTGCATGAATATTTAGAAGATTTTCCAAACATGCAAGATGTGCTGCGTTATACGTTAACCGCTAACGCTCCGGAAACAAAAGATAATGATTTTACCTGGAAAGATTTTCAAGCTAGAAATAACAATGAGTTGGTGGCTATATTTGGTAATTTTATAAACCGCGTGGTGGTCTTAAGCAATAAATACTACCAAGGGGTTATCCCTGCCCCTGCAGCATTTTCTAAAATTGATTTAGAAACGTTAGCGGAAGTAAAAAAATATCCAGAGATTATAGCTAGCTCTATAGAACGGTATCGTTTTAGAGAAGCTGGTCAAGAACTAATGAGTTTGGCGCGTTTAGGGAATAAATATTTAGCTGATGAAGAGCCATGGAAAGTTATCAAGCAAGATGAAGAGCGCGTAAAAACCATCATGTTTGTAGCCCTACAAATTGCTTCTGCATTAGCTGTATTAAGTGAGCCATTCTTGCCTTTCACCTCTACCAAATTAAAAAATATATTAAATACGAGTTCTGGCGATGTTGTAAACGGTACTACTTGGAATGATGTAACCACAAAAGAGGTGCTACTACCTGCAGGACATCAAATAGGGCAAGCGGAATTATTATTCTCTAAAGTAGAAGACGACGCCATACAAGCACAATTAGACAAACTAGAAGCGACTAAAAAAGCGAACGAAAACGCAAATAAAGAAGTTATGCCACAAAAAGAAACCATCACTTTTGAAGATTTTTCAAAATTAGACATGCGTGTAGGTACCATTATTGAAGCGGAGAAAATGCCAAAAGCAAAAAAACTATTAGTTTTAAAAGTAGATACGGGTATTGATGTACGTACCATCGTTTCGGGTATTGCAGAAAGCTTTACTGCTGAAGAGATCATAGGTAAAAAAGTTACCGTATTAGTTAATCTTGCTCCAAGAGCTTTACGTGGTGTAGATAGTGAAGGAATGATTTTAATGACCGAAAATGCAGATGGCAAATTAGTTTTTGTTAATCCTGATACTGAAGGTGTTGGTAATGGAGAAACCATAAATTAATTAGTAACTTTAAAAAAAAGAAAAACATGTTATCAAAAACGATAGAAAACGCATTAAATCATCAAATAAAAATAGAGGCAGAATCTTCTCAGATCTATTTAGCCATGGCTTGTTGGGCTGAGGTTAAAGGTCTTGAAGGCGTTGCTGGTTTTATGTATGATCAATCTCAAGAAGAAAGAGACCATATGCTAAAACTAGTAAAGTTTGTGAACGAACGTGGTGGTCATGCACAAATATCAGAATTAAGTGCCCCGAATGTAACCTTCAATTCTTTTAAAGAAATGTTCGAAAAATTATTTGAACATGAAGTTTTCGTTTCAGGAAGCATCAATGAATTAGTACATATTAGCCTTCAAGAAAAAGACTATGCTACGCACAATTTTTTACAGTGGTACGTTGCAGAACAAATAGAAGAAGAAGCCATGGCACGCACTATTTTAGACAAAATAAATCTTATTGGTGACGATAAAGGCGGACTTTATTTATTTGACAGAGATATACAACAACTTACAATTACCTCTGCCTCAATAGATACACCTCAATAATTTAACATTTAATCTTATTTAGATTAAGTAAAAATAACTTAGCTTTGTTTCACAATATCTATTGCATCTGTTGTGGGCAAGAAAAAAGACAAAAAGAAAGAAGAAAAAGCATTGAAGAAATTATCGAAAATGACTAAGGTCAAAACCGATAAAGTTAAAAGCAAGTGCTGTTCTAAATATAAAAAATCAGAAAGCAAGCGTTGTAAAAAATGCCCTTGTTTTGATTTGATGAAAAAAGTTGCTTAATCTATTTATAAAATTCACTTAAAACCTATGCAGTTTTCTATCTTGCATAGGTTTTTTAATTTATAGACCCTATGCAACTTATTCCCTACTTATTAAAGCATACCCAACTCTTAGAGAAAAATATAGCCAATACAGTAGAACTTTTAGATCAGGACTGCACCGTACCTTTTATTTCTAGATACCGAAAAGAAAAAACTGGCGACCTGGATGAGGTTCAAATTGGTGAAATTGTAAAATACAAAGAATTATATGAAGCTTTAGAAAAGAGAAAACTGGCAATCATCAAATCTGTTGATGAACAAGAAGCCCTTACCCCAGAACTAAAAAAGAAGTTTGAAGATGCGGCTGATTTAACCAGCTTAGAAGATTTGTATTTACCTTTTAAGAAAAAAAGAAATACAAAATCTGAAATAGCTATTAAAAATGGCTTAGAGCCTTTCGCTAAAATCATCATGGCACAGAAAAATGACGATATTGATTACATCGCATCGCAGTATTTGAATGATGCCGTAATCAATGAAGATGATGCTATTGAAGGTGCCCAGCATATTATTGCAGAGTGGATTAATGAGCGCACAGATGTTAGAAATCAAATTCGTCATCAATTAGAAAAATTTGCGCAGATTACTACGAAGGTTGTTGGCACCAAAAAAGACGATGAAAAAGCGCAGAAATTCCGTGATTATTTTGATTGGAGCGAGTCTTTAAATCGCTGTCCTTCCCATAGATTACTTGCCATTTTACGGGCAGAGAATGAAAAATTTATTCGTGTAAAAGTTGTAATTGAAGACGAACGTACGATAGAAAAAATAGAAGACCGAATTATAAAAAGCCGAAGTTCTAGCGCTAAATACATAAAAGCAGCCATAGAGGACGCCTACAAGCGCCTTTTATATCCTTCTTTATCTAATGAAACCCTAAAACTTGCAAAAGAAAAAGCAGATGCCGACGCTATAGAGGTGTTTTCTAAAAACTTAAAACAACTGCTATTAGGGGCACCCTTAGGAGAAAAACGCATTCTAGCTATAGATCCAGGCTTTAGAAGTGGTTGTAAAGTAGTTTGCCTAAGCTCTCAAGGCGATTTAATTCATAATGAGAATATCTATCCGCATGCCCCACAAAATGATAGTACAGGCGCTATAAAGAAAATAAGCAGTTTAGTAGATGCTTATAAAATTGAAGCAATTGCTATTGGGAATGGTACCGCATCTAGAGAGACAGAGCAATTGGTTAAACGCATCATTTTTAAAAGCCCAATAGAAGTTTATGTGGTTAGTGAAGCAGGAGCCTCTATCTACTCTGCATCTAAAATAGCACGTGATGAGTTTTCTAATTATGATGTAACCGTCCGTGGATCTGTTTCTATCGGAAGAAGACTAGCAGACCCTTTGGCAGAATTGGTGAAAATAGATCCAAAATCTATTGGGGTTGGTCAATATCAGCACGATGTAGATCAGTCTAAATTAAAAACATCTTTGGACACCGTAGTAGAAAGTTGCGTAAATGCCGTTGGTGTAAATATTAATACGGCAAGTGTACCTTTGCTAAGTTACGTTTCCGGAATTGGACCAAAACTTGCAGAAAACATTGTTACTTATAGAAATGAAAATGGTGCTTTTGCCAGCAGAACAGCCATTAAAAAAGTACCACGTCTAGGTGGAAAAGCTTTTGAACAAGGAGCTGCATTTTTAAGAATTAAAGATGCTAAAAATCCGTTAGACGATTCTGCCGTACACCCAGAACGTTATGACTTGATTAAAAGTATGGCAAAAGACAAGGGTATTTCTATCAAAGAAATTATAGGAAATAAAAGTGTCTTAGAAAGTATAAATCTCAATGCCTATTGTAGCGAAGATATTGGTTTACCTACGTTGAAAGATATTATAAAAGAGTTGGAGAAGCCAGGTTTAGATACCCGCGAAAAAGCCAAAGTATTCACTTTTGATCAACATATAAAATCGATTACCGATTTACATGAAGGACAAGTACTCCCTGGTATTGTAAATAATATCACCAATTTTGGGTGTTTCGTAGATATCGGAATAAAGGAAAGTGGTCTTATTCATATTTCAAATCTATCTGATACTTTTGTAAAAGATGTAAATGAACATGTAAGCTTACAACAACAAATAATTGTAAAAGTGATGGAGGTTGATGTGGCTCGTAAACGAATTCAGCTAGCCCTACAGAAATAAAATTAAATGCTTAAAATTGCTTGTCATCCTATTTACAAACATCATTTACCAGACGGACACCGGTTCCCCATGGCAAAGTACGATTTGTTGCCACAGCAATTGCTGTATGAAGGTACTTGCCAAAAAGAAAATTTCTTTGAACCAGAAATCCCTAATGATAAATATATTCTAGCAGTACACGATGCCGAGTATTATTATGATTTGTTGAATATTAAAATTGATCCTAAAGCGGCACGAAAAATTGGTTTTCCGCTTTCCGAAGATTTGGTAGAGCGCGAACGGATTATAGCAGATGGCACTATGAAAGCTTGTGAATATGCATTAGTACATGGTGTTGCTATGAATCTAGCGGGGGGCACTCACCATGCGTATTCTGACCATGGGGAAGCTTTTTGCATGCTAAATGATCAAGCCATTGGCGCAAGATATTTACAGGCAAAAAAATTAGCTGCTCAAATATTAATTGTCGATTTAGATGTGCATCAAGGGAATGGTACCGCAGAAATTTTTCAAAACGATAGTTCTGTATTTACTTTTTCCATGCACGGCAAAAGTAATTACCCTTTTAAAAAGGAGGTATCTGATGTAGACATAGCATTAGAAAGTGGCACTGAAGATGAAGAATACTTATCGCTATTGAAAAAGACGTTACCAGAACTTATTGAAAAAGTACAACCTAATTTCATCTTTTACCTTTCTGGAGTTGATGTTTTGGCGAGTGACAAATTGGGTACTTTAGCCTTAACTTTGGACGGTTGTAAAAAGCGTGATGAATTTGTGCTCCAAACCTGTTTTAATCATAATATACCGGTTCAATGTAGTATGGGTGGCGGCTATTCTCGGGATATAAAAATCATTATAGAGGCACATGCCAATACCTTTAGAATGGCACAACATATCTTTTTTTAACATTCTCTTTAGATTTCAAAAGCACACTCACGCAATCAAAAGAAGTATCTTAGTTTCCGAACTAATTAACGGGAACATTATGAAAACAAACAAACTATTTGCCGTACTGCTGTTACTCCTTTCTTTTACAGCCAGTACTGCACAAACTAAGGACGAAATTGTCGAAAAGATGGTGAAAGAAGCCAATGACAATTCTCAACTAGAAGTATTAGCACATGAACTTATGGATGTGGTAGGTCCGCGATTGGTAGGAACTCCACAAATGAAAAAAGCAAGCGATTGGGCTATTTCCACTTATAAGAAATGGGGTATTGATGCTCGTATGGAAGAATACGGCAAATGGCGCGGATGGGAACGCGGTATTACTCATGTAGATTTAATTGCTCCACGCGTGGTAAGCTTAAGCGGGATGCAATTGGCTTGGAGCCCTAGTACCGGGAAGAAAGGAATTACAGCAGATTTAATTACGATACCAGAAGTATCAGATTCTATTACCTTTCAGAAGTGGTTACCCAATGTAAAAGGTAAAATTGTTTTGGTATCCATGAACCAACCTACTGGTAGACCTGATTACAACTGGGAAGAATTTGCAACTCCGGAATCTTTTGAAAAAATGAAAAAAGATCGCGATGCATTAGAAGATTCTTGGCGTGAGCGTATGCGTAAAACAGGATTTACGTCTAGAACCATCAATCAAGAATTAGAAAAAGCTGGAGCTCTAGGTATCATT
Source organism: Cellulophaga sp. HaHa_2_95 (assembly GCF_019278565.1). The sequence continues at coordinate 98,420 of NZ_CP058988.1, forward strand.
CAGTCCAGATGGTCTAACGGATTTGGTGCAAACAAAATTTTCAGTGCCAATACCAAAAAAATCCCAGTTGTAGATTTGTCCCTTGAAGATTATGGGCTAATTTATAGAATGACTGAAAATGGAGATCAGCCAAAATTAAAAGTTGTTGCCGAATCTAAAGAACTAGGAACTGTCCCTACTTTTAATACGCTTGCAGAACTAAAAGGAACAGAATTTCCTGATGAATATGTGATTCTTTCCGCTCATTTTGATTCTTGGGATGGTGCTACTGGAGCAACCGATAATGGTACAGGAACCATTACTATGATGGAAGCGGCTCGTTTACTGAAAAAGTTTTATCCAAATCCAAAAAGAACTATCTTAATCGGACTATGGGGAAGTGAAGAGCAAGGCCTAAATGGATCTCGTGCTTTTGTAGAAGATCATCCAGAAATTATTGCAAATGTACAAGCAGTATTTAATCAAGATAACGGAACAGGGAGAGTAGTGAAAATTTCTGGACAAGGTTTCTTGCATGCCTACGATTATATTGGAAAATGGTTAGAAGCTGCTCCAAAAGATATCACGAAACAAATTGAGACTACTTTTCCTGGCGTTCCTAGTACTGGTGGCTCCGATTATGCCTCTTTTGTTTCTGCGGGTGTCCCTGCTTTTTCTTTGAGCTCTTTAAGCTGGAGCTATTGGAATTACACATGGCACACCAATTTAGACACCTATGATAAAATTGTTTTTGATGATGTACGAAATAATGCCATATTAACTGCAATAATGGCATACATGGCGAGTGAAGATCCTGAAAAAACTTCCCGCGAGAAATCGGTTTTACCTATAAACCCAAGATCGGGAGAGCAACGCACTTGGCCAGAACCACGTTCTCCAGAACGCGATGGTGGCAAAATTGAATAACTATTGGATATAAAAAAAGCGGTCTTAATAGACCGCTTTTTCATTCCTGAAATTAATTATAAAATTCCAACTCCTACACGTACAGATGGCACTCGTACGCTAGTTCTTACAGTTGTCCTATTAGAAGGACGGTAATAATTTCGGTTATAGCCATAATAGTAATAGGTAGCATGGCTGTAATAATGTGTGCTATGATGGCAATGATCATCACAATGGTTATAATGTTCTGCATACGCATCACGTTTGCCTTTCATATAGGCGCGGTATGCTTTTCTATCACGCTTCTTTAAATCTTTCTCATAAGCTTGTTGCTCATCCCAAAATTCTTCTTCAGCAGTCTCATCTTCTGTCGCAAACTCTTGTTCATATTTAGCATCTTCCAATGCTCGTTGCTCATAATAAGTTTTAGTAGCTAATTTTTCTTCTGTTTGTGCTTGTAACCCTAAAGTTGCGAATACCGCTAAAAAAGGTAGTAGGTGAATTTTTTTCATGCTTTAGTTATTTAAATTAAGAAATGGTTTAAGTTTCCTGTTCTGCTTCTAAAACAATTGAAATATAAAAAACCCTACTTTTCATCTCTCACCCATCCACGATACGCAATAAAATAACAAAGGATTTGTTCTATATTTAAGTAATATATAAATAGACTTTTTAAAATGGGATTCAACTTATCTGGTATTGCGATTAATAAAAATTTTGAGGCCGATTTTGATTACTTACAAGAAAAACTTGGATGGAATCTAGAAAAACAATCTGAAATTGACTTTGAAACTGCATCTTCCAATTGGCAAGAGGAAGGAATCTGTGATGTGTATTTTTCTGAACAGGGTACTTTGTTATTCATTAGTATGGATCGATGTACGGAATCTTTTTCTATTGAAAACCAGAATGTATTAACCTTTGCACTCTCTGAAACTTCCATGGCATTTAATATTATTTACACGGAGAACTGCATCGAAAAAAGGTCTATCATGCAGGTTGAAGATCATAGAATGCATGATGAAGGAGAGAAATTAGCTGTAGAATCTACCTCTGAAGATCCTTCAGAAATAATTTGGAACCAAATGGGAGTAGTACTCGGCAAACCTTTTTGGGATATTGCACCCGATGCTAAAGCCACCCGGTACATTTTTAACATTTCTAAACCCCAATTAAAAGAAGAAGCAACATCTACGGAATCAGAAATAACAGTTCCAAAAGACAGGAAAATCACTTATGAAAGTGACCAAGGATCAATAAAAACAAAAAAGCAAGCCCCCTATCCTATAAAGACACCCGCAACCGAAAAAAAATGGTGGGAGTTCTGGAAGTAAGGAACTTTTTATACTTTAGAGTGTAAACAACCAAACTATTAAAAACCATAACTATGAACATAGCAGCATACTTAATAATAGGAGGAATTATCTTAGCCTTAGTAATAAACTTCGCAATTAGCTCAAACAATATTTTTAAAATAGTCTCATATTGTTTAGAACAAAATTCTGTTAGTAACTATTGGGCTATGTTTTTTAAAAGTAGTTTCAGTTTTAGAGCATTAATTTCTTCAACGCTTGGGTTAATCGTTGCTCTAATGATTTTCCTAGTAATTACACCCTATATTCTAATCCGTACTTTTTCTAAAAAAGAACCCCTTATTAGTGCCGCAGAATTATCTGAACCAGTAATAGAGTCTTATTTAAATTCTGAAGTTCAAAAAACCAAAGAGGACCCTAACAGGTTTATGCCGAAATAAATAATTATAACAAACTCAATAAAATAACACATGGGACTACTCAATAAAATATTAGGTAATGCAAGCGAAGTTTCGATAGACAAGCTTCAAGAAAAATATGGTCGATTATTATTAGACAATGAAGTGGTAGAATTAGGGTTTAAACTCTTCCGCGATACCTTCATGTTTACTAACAAACGTTTAATTCTCATAGACGTACAAGGATTAACGGGTAGTAAAGTACAGTACCAATCTTACCCTTATAAAAGTATATCTAGATTCTCTTTAGAGACTGCAGGAACTTTTGATTTAGATGCCGAATTAAAAATTTGGATTTCTAGTGAAGACATTCCGTCTGTAAGTAAAAAATTTAATAAAAGTATTGATGTTTATGAAGTACAAAAATACTTGGCTAGCAAAGTGATGTAAAGCAAAGATCAATGTCCATTTTTACAGTTTATATAATCGCCGATGAAAACTTGATGGGTTCGTAGTGAAAGAATTAAGACACTCTAATTATGGTAGAATTACGAGAATACACTTTAGACGTTGTAGAGGCTTATGCCTCTTATAGAAATAACAAAATCATTTTTGATAATGGGTATGATAAAGTACCTAATCCGTTTACCTTAAAAGACGCTGAAGATTTTATAAACCTACAAACTGATAAAGCGATACCCGAACGGAAATTAATTTATTGGAAAGATCAATTTGTAGGTGAAATTGGGATAACGATCAATACGGATGTATTTAGATTAAGTGCTGAAATGGGCTATTTTATTGGAGCTCCTTTTTGGGGCAATGGTATTGCTTCTGAAGCAATAAAATTGATGGTTGATTATAGTTTTGAAACCTTTGAAATCATTAGAATAGAAGCTGGTGTATTTTCATTCAACAAAGCATCAATGCGAGTATTAGAAAAAAATGGTTTTTACCTTGAATCTATTAAAAAAGACGCTGTAATCAAAAACGGTGTTATTCTCGATGATTATATCTGGGTACAATTAAAAAGAAAACGTAACTAAAAATATAAATTACCATGGAAAAATCTGAATCTGGATCCCCTATCTATAGGTATACAAACGAAGATAAAAACGAATTTGAAGGAGCCGGTGGCGATTCTTCAATGGAAGAAATATCTGATCATATTGAAGCTCATATAGGTGAAATTCATATGGTCTTTCATGAAATAGTATCAGAGCAAGTACATATAGATGTGCACTGGGTAAAACCTACAAAAGAACACCCTTTTCATACTTTAATTACTTCTGGAATGAGTGATAAGCCAATGAATACACCCGAAGGTGTAGAAGGATGCGATTATGCAGAATTGAGTATTTGTTTGCCAGAAGAGTGGAAAATATCAGAAGAAGATTTTAAAGATGAGAAGAATTATTGGCCCATTCGGTTTTTAAAATATCTTGCTAGGTTTCCGCACGAATACAACACATGGCTTAGTTACGGGCACACCATACCTAATGGGAACCCACCCGAAGCCTTTGCCGAAAACACAAAACTAAATACTATGATTTTATTGCCGTCCATAATGTTTGGCGATAAGTTCCCTATCCTTGAACTGGAAAATAAAAAAATCACTTTCTATACCCTTATACCTTTGTATGATGAGGAAGTTGCCTTAAAAATGGCCAAAGGAGTAGACGCACTTTTTGATGGTTTTGACAAATTTGGACTTACCGATGTACTTCAAATTAACCGGCCAAATACTATTGTTAAAAAGAAGTTTTTAGGACTCTTTTAAAAATAAGTGAGGAGCTATTTTCCCTAACTTTGGCACTAATTTAGTAATATCATTTTTTTGCATGTCTATTTATAAAAAGATCGCTGACATAGGAAGTAAATACATAGAAACCGCCACCCTATTTAAATATGGTTTTAATTTCTCTCCTATGTACCGAAGAACTACGGCGAGAATTATTTTAATTTCTAAAGACTTGCTGCATATCCGTATCAAACTCCCAATTAGTTACAAGAACAAAAACTATGTGAGTTCTATCTTTGGCGGGAGTATGTTTGCCGCTGTAGACCCTATTCCTATGGTTCAATTAATGAACTTAATTGGAGATGATTATGTAGTTTGGGATAAAGCCGCAGAGATAAGATTTAAAAAACCAGCAAAAGAAAATTTATATGCGAACTTCAATTATACCTTAGCCGAAGTAGCAGAAATTAAAAAGCGAGTTAAAGCTAATAACGAAATAGAAATTGTGAAACATACCGCTTTGACAAACAAAGAAAATACGATCACTTTTTGTGAAGTTGCTAAGACAATTTACATTGCTGACAAAACCTATTTTAAAGAAAAAAAAGAGCGCTTAAATCGCTAAATAATCATTAAGCACCTCTAAACTGCTTCAGAATTTCAGTTTTCAATAAAACAACAAGACCTTAGTCTAATACATCCCATGGTGAAACGAATTTTAAAAAAAATAATAATTGTCGTTTTAGCCATCATCGGTTTCGCAATCGTATTCTATTTTTTATTCACGAACTTTTATCCAAGTTTTGGCGGTGAAGTTTCTAAGGCACGTAAATTGGTCTATCAAAAGTCTCCCCAATTTAAAAAGGGAATATTTAATAATCACAAAGCAGTTCCTAAAGATTTAAATTTTTCTGAAACGCTGAAGCTTAGCTACACGTTTTTAACCACAAAGGTGCCTAATGGCAGACCTAAGAAAGATTTAAAAGTTCACAAACTAGATTCGGCAGCAGTGGCCAATTACGCGAAAGAGGCGCGTTTGGTATGGTACGGACATTCCTCTTTTCTATTACAACTACAAGGAAAAACTATTCTTTTAGATCCTATGCTAAGTAAAGTTGCAGCCCCTCACCCATTATTAGGAGAAAATCGGTTTAATAAAGATTTTCCGTTAGCCGTAGAAAAATTAGGAACTATTAATGCGGTTCTTTTTTCACACGACCATTATGATCATTTAGATTACGAAACTATTTTAAAGATAAAAGATAAAACCAAACAGTTCTATGTTCCCCTAGGTTTAGGCGTGCATTTAGAAGCATGGGGCGTTTCAAAAGATCGCATAACCGAATTAGATTGGTGGCAAGAAACACACTTGGAAGAACTGACTCTTGTCTGTACGCCAGCGCAACATTTTTCTGGACGTAAATTTAATACTACCCGGAGTACACTTTGGAGTTCTTGGGTGATACAATCAGAAGATGAAAATATTTATTTTAGTGGTGATAGTGGTTATGCTTCACATTTTAAAGAAATAGGTGAAAAATATGGCCCTTTTGATATTGCATTAATGGAATGCGGACAATACGACAAAATGTGGCCAGATATACATATGATGCCTGAAGAAACAGCACAAGCAGGAATAGATATAAAAGCTAGAAAAGTAATGCCCATACATTGGGCTGGCTTTAAACTAGCTTTACATAACTGGACAGACCCTGTAACACGTTTGAAACTTGCGGCAGACAAATTAGGCTTACCTATACTTACCCCGGAATTAGGAGCTGAAATTATGGTTAAGGATAGCATCAACACGACCTCAAACTGGTGGCAAGGCTTGTAAAAATTGCGATTTCTTTAATTTAGTAAAATAAAAAGACATCTTTCTAGCCTTATGTGACTTTAGTCACTTTATAAAACATATTCATTCGTGATCTTTGATAGTAACGTAATCTACTAAATAATATATCATGAAAAAAAATATGGGAACTACAGACAAAACGATCAGAGTACTTCTTGCAGCTTTAATTGCTGTACTCTATTTTACCAACGTAATTACAGGTACACTTGGCATCATCCTTTTAGTTCTTGCTGGTGTTTTTGTCATTACAAGTCTGGTTAGTTTTTGCCCTTTATACCCTTTATTAGGCTTTTCAAGTTGCCCCCTAAAACCAAAAAAGTAACACGGTTACATGTTTCAATACTTCCTTAATTAGACGCTAATTACTTTAGTCTACCTAAACTATAGGAATACTATTTTTTATACATTTGCTCCTATATTTAAAATCGATGAAAATAGGAGTACGTGCACTACCAATTGTGTTATTCAGCTACCTCAACACCTTTTGTGCACTAGGACAGAAGCATATTATTAATCAAGAGGCGCTATGGACAAGCTATTCTTTAAAACTTAAATTGAATGACAACTATCAAATTAGGCAAGAATTAGACCAGCGAAATTATCGAAATCCTTGGCGCCAACAACAAGTGCTTTCTAGAACAAATCTAGAATATCAATTAGGTAACGGCTGGACAACCGCAGTTGGTATCGCAGGTGTACTGCAAGCACTACCCAATGACCCTGAAATAAAGGATTATTACACTCAAAAAGAAATTAGACCACAGATAGAACTTGCCTACAAACAAACACTATCTGAGAAGTTTCTAGTGCGTCATCGGTTTTGGTCAGAATTTCGATTTTTAGCATCAGAACCTGACTCTTATACCTATGCAAACACTCGACTACGCTACAAAATAGAATTAAAATATACACCCCTAAAAAAGGTAAGCTTAAAAGCTTTTGATGAACTGTTTATAAACGCAGGTAATACTATTGTAAACAATGTATTTGACCAAAATAGAATAGGTACTAGTATTCAGTTTATGCCCCTTGATCATCTAGGTTTTGAGATAGGATATTTTAATTTATTTCAACAGCAGAAATCTGGTATAGATTTCTACAACCGTGACATTATAAAATTTACCATACACCACACTATAACTGTAAAGAAAAATAAAGCCTAATCTGTAGTTACTAACTATTTTTTGTAGTATTGTTTAAGCAATAGCATCCTCACGAAATAACTATGACAGACTTAGTTCTTGACACTACCTTTAAAGGAGAAAACTACAGCATTACTAGATTGCCCAAAGCAGAATATGAAAATTGTATCTTTGAAAATTGCAATTTCTCCAAGGCAAACTTAAGCAATAGCACCTTTTCTGAATGTGAATTTATAGACTGTGATATTAGTAATGCTACTTTTGCGGAAGTAACTTTAAAAGAGACGCTTTTTAAAGACTGCAAATTATTGGGTGTTAACTTTCAATACTGCAATACTTTTATTTTATCCTTCCGCTTTGAAAATTGCAACTTAGACTTCGCATCTTTTTACAGTTTAAAAATTAGAAGAACACGGTTTGCTCATTGTAAAATGAGTCAGGTAGATTTTACAAATACAGATGCAAGTGAAGCAATTTTTAATCAATGTGATTTGAGTGCTGCTATCTTCAGCAATACCATTTTACAAAAAGCAGACTTTTCTTCTGCCCTCAATTTTTCTATAGACCCCGAAGCCAATATTTTAAAAAATGCACAGTTCTCCAAAGATAATCTTGCGGGCTTACTCACAAAATACCGTATTTCAATTCATTGATATTCAACATGTCAAATAAATTGTATATTAGATCATTGTAAATAACACACTTATGAAACCATTTTACCTTCTAGTACTCGTAACAAGTTTCTGTACGGCACAAAACACATTTTCTTTAGGAGAAGATGAAACAGCACCAAAAGCTACGCTTGAAGATGCTAGCTTTATGACGGGCCACTGGGTGGGTGAAGCCTTTGGAGGTATTAGTGAAGAAATCTGGACCAAAGCAGAAGGAGATTCTATGATGTTCTCATTTCGCTTAGTTATTGAAGGCAAAGTAGATTTCTACGAGCTTGGACATATTATTGAAGAGGGAGAAACAATTCATTTGCAATTAAAGCATTTTTCAGGAGATCTTAATGGTTGGGAAGCCAAAGATGAATTTCAAGACTTTCCTTTAGTGAAAAAGGAAAAAAACAAACTGTATTTTGATGGTCTTACCTATGAAAGAATTAGCGATCAGGAAATGGTAGCTTATGTACTTACAGAGGAAGAAGATGGTAGCACACAGGAACTAAAATTTACGTTTAAAAAACAATAATTTGGAAAAGCTTTGTCCTGAATGTGGAGAAAAAATCATTGGTCGGATAGATAAAAAATTCTGCTCTGACTATTGCCGAAATTCTTTCAACAATAAGCTAAACAAAGATTCTAAAAATCTTATACGCAACATTAATAACAGATTGCGAAAAAACCATCGTATCCTAGAAAGTTTTTCATTAAAAGACGGTAAGACAAAAACCACGCGCTACAAACTCTTAGACAAAGGTTTTGACTTTGAAATTTTCACAAGCATCTACACTACAAAAAAAGGAACGATATATTATTTTGTTTATGACCTTGGCTATTTGCCTTTAGACAATGATTATTATATGATTGTAAAAAGGGAATAAAAAAACCTCACAAGAAGCGTGAGGTTATTGCTAATGGTTACTACATTTTTTAATTACCAATTTTGCCCACTTAATTTAAGTGCTGCTATAACAATATCTTTTCTACTAATTTGCCCTACTAACAACCCATCTTTCAACACTGGCAACCTACGTCTATTATTTTTGTGAAAGATTCCTGCAGCATCAAATATACTAATGTCATTACTGATGGTTTCAACATTTTTAGTCATGTAATTATCTACTCTTTTATCTAATATAGGTTGATTAAAGTAGCGACTTTCAGAAATGGTTTTCATACAATCAGCTTCAGAGATAATCCCAACCAGAAAACCATTAGAATCTAAAACAGGTCCACCTGAAATATTATGCTTAGTAAATAATTCCATTACTTCTAAAATAGATTGTTCTGGGGAAAAAGAAACTAGCTTTCTGGTCATGTAATCTTCGACCAAAATGGGTGCATCAAATTCCTTTTTAACGACTTTACGAATGCCTTGAAAACTTTTGATTCCCATATGTAGTATTTTTAGGTTGATCTTAAATATAACACTTATTCCTAATAAAACAACAACTACTTGACATATAATCGATTAAATAATCATAATTTTAAGAAATAGCTTGCCGAATTAGGATTATCAACCTTAGCGATAGTCGGTTGTAACATCCCACTATATTTTTATACATTTACAGAACCCATAAGATTGCAACACAATTTCTACCAAATGAAAACAAGCACTTCTACCCTAACTCTTATTTTAATAGGCTTCATAATATATTTTGGATTTAAATCGTCCATGCCAAGTGATGCTACCTCTAAAGCAGTTCATACGAACCAATTTGATACAGAACGTGCTTTGGCACATGTAAAAAAAATGGCGACAAAACCACATGCCGTTGGTTTTCCTGCTCACAAAGAAGTACAAAATTATATCCGTAGAGAATTAGAAAAATTAGGTCTAAAAACAAGCTTACAAGAGGGCTACACGACAGGAGATTGGGCTAACCTAAGTAAGGCAGAAAATATTGTAGCCAAAATAGAAGGTACTGAAAAAGGCAAAGCATTAGTACTTTTATCACATTATGACAGTAACCCACATTCTTCCTTCGGCGCAAGTGATGCTGGTAGTGGTGTTGCCACAATCCTAGAAGGTGTTCGTGCCTTTTTATCCGAAAATAAAAAACCAAAAAATGACATCATAATTTTACTATCTGATGCTGAAGAATTAGGACTAAATGGCGCCGATTTATTTGTAAACAACCACCCATGGAGCAAAGATGTAGGGTTAGTTTTAAATTTTGAAGCACGAGGTAGTGGCGGCCCATCTTATATGCTGATAGAAACCAATAGAGGTAATAGTACTTTAATCAAAGAATTTACCAAAGCCAATCCTGATTTCCCAGTTGCAAACTCTTTAGTCTATAGTATTTATAAGATGCTCCCAAATGACACGGATTTAACTATATTTAGAGAAGATGGTGATATTGAAGGTTTAAATTTTGCATTTATAGATGATCATTATGATTACCATACCGCGAAGGACACTTACGAGCGCTTAGATAAAAAAACACTAGCCCACCAAGGAAGTTACCTAATGCCGTTGTTGCATCATTTTAGTGATGCCAACTTAACTAATTTAAAAAGTCTAAGCGATTACAATTATTTTAATGTTCCTTTTTTTAAACTCGTATCCTACCCTTTTGATTGGGTTTGGCCGCTTTTCTTTATCGCATTACTATTATTTATAGCTTTAACCGTCTATGGTTTTAAGAAAAAATCTCTAGACCTAAAAAATAGTTTCTTAAGTTTTGTTCCTTTATTAATTACTATACTAATAAATGGTATCGTCGGGTATTTTAGTTGGACGGTGCTAAAAAGTATCTACCCTCAATATCAAGATATACTACATGGGTTTACCTACAATGGGTACACTTATATATCAGCATTTGTTCTTTTCTCTTTAGCCGTATGCTTTTTCGTATACCATAAATTTAGAAAAATTAATACAGCAGCTATTCTGGTAGGTCCATTAGTATTTTGGCTTGCCCTATGCGCAGGCTTAACAGCATACTTACCTGGAGCTAATTTTTTCATTATTCCGGTATATGCGCTCCTAGCAGCATTTCTTATTGTTATACATCAAGAAAAGCCCAATGCATTATTATTAGTCTTCTTAATTATTCCGGCTTTGTGGATTTTCACTCCCTTTATCAAAATGTTTCCTGTAGGTCTTGGATTAAAATTGATGGTGGCCTCTACGCTCTTAACTACATTAGTTTTTGCATTAGCCTTACCCTTATTTTCTTTCTACAAGCATAAAAACAGAATAGGGCTAGTCATGAGTTTGCTGTTTATAATAGCCATGGTTTCTGCTCATATTAATTCTGGTTTTTCAGAAGAAAATGCAAACCCGACAAGTCTGGTCTACGTCTATAACAGTGACAAAAACACAGCACAATGGGCAACGTATGATTATGTATTATCTGATTGGACGGCACAATTTATAGGAGAAGACAAAAAAGATGCTACCACGCTAGAGAAAAATACTATTAGCAGCAAGTACAAAACAGCATTCACTTATGTTACAAAAGCCCCTATAAAAAATATCCTAGTTCCTAAAATTGAAAAAACTAGAGATACTATTATTGGTCATGAACGTTTGGTTAAAATTTGCATTACCCCACAACGAAATGTAAATAGGTTGGATATCTTTACGCCACAAACCAATATTCTAAAAGCTAGTGTAAATTCCGTTCCCCTATCAGACTTTTTTCTAAAAGAAAGAACTGCAGGTAAATTAATTACACACTATATAAGCAATAACGAATATACGGAGTTGAGTTTAACGCTTCCTGTAGGTGAAAAATTTGAATTCAAAATTTATGAAGCGTCGAATGATTTATTAAGCAACGCTCTTTTTACCGTACCTGCACGACCAAAAACTGCGATCCCAAAACCCTTTGTTCTTAATGATGCTATATTAGTAACAAAAACGATACATATTGAATAAGACTATTGGAATTCTTGGATGTGGCTGGCTTGGTCTACCCTTAGCTAAATCACTTATTGCAAGCAACTACCCTGTTAAAGGATCGACCACTTCTGAGGCTAAATTAATACACTTAACCGAGCTTGGCATTGAGGCTTCTAAAATAGTCTTATCCGAAAAAGGAATAATAGGTTCTATAGATGGTTTTTTGACAAAGATTGAAACACTTATTATAAATGTGCCTCCAAAATTACGTGGAACGAATAAAGAAAATTTCGTAGCAAAAATGGAGCATTTGTTGCAAAAAATTGAAGCCTCTGCGGTTGAGCATATTATTTTTGTCAGCAGTACCGCGGTATATGGTGAAGTTGATGGTGTTGTTACTGAACAGACAATACCAGCACCTGCTACAGAATCGGGTATTCAACTTTTGGCTTCCGAAGATATCTTTAAAAACCATTCGTCATTTAAGACTACCATTATCCGTTTTGGAGGTTTAGTTAGCGAAGATCGGCATCCAGTTACCATGCTCGTAAAAAAGGAAGGTTTAAAGAATGGGGAAATGCCTGTTAATTTAATCCACAGAGATGATTGCATTCGTATCATTAAAAAAGTTATAGAGGAGAATTGGAGTTCTGTAATCATTAATGGAGTATACCCTGAACATCCCACTAAGAAAGAATATTATTCGGAAGTAGCACTACAAAGAGGATTAAATATGCCTGATTATGAGGCTGATAAAACAAAAAAAGGCAAGATTATTAGCGCGGATTACCTGCTAAATGTTAAAAATTTTAAATTCCTCACTTCATTAAAGAAATAACTTACAACAACTTTAAGTGTTTTGACAACAAAAAATAAGGCAAACTGTTAATAAACTAACTATTTCATTATTTAAATTATACTTTTATGATATAATCTTAAATCGGTTAACATGGTAAATTCAAGTTTAAAAATGAGGATTATTTCCGAATTGGAAAGCCTTATTTCTCAAAGTTGCCCAAATCAAAAAATTCAAATAAAACAAAAGAACCTACACATTTCTCTTTTAAAAAAGTATTACAACGCTTCTGATGTTTCTATTGACTATTTCCGGAGAAGAATAACCTTAAATGTTATTATTGATGACACGGTTTACAATCCTTCTATAATAAATACTTATCTACCTACATTCCGTGCAGATATACACTTTATCAGTTTAAAATATTTTTTAAAAGAACGTATAGAACAGGATGCAAGAAGTCTTGCTTTTTATGCAAGCTTACTCAGAACCTACACTAAAGAAGAAAGAGAGTTATTGGTCGTTTAGAACTACTTAGACAAACACAGAAAAGATACCTAATAGGTATCTTTTCTGTTTTAAAGCTTTCCTTAACAGCACGCTATGAATAATTTTTATAGATTAGCGCTCCTATAATTTAAGAGAAAGAGAAAAATGAAAAAAATATTAGTTGCTTTATTAATTGGTTTTAGCTTCGCAGGAACTGCACAAACCAAATCTGAATTACAAAAACATTATGAGGCATTCTATAAGCAAATGCGTTTGCAAGGAGATGTTGAGGGCATCATTAATGCTTTGACACATTTAAACGTTCTTAACCCTTCTCAACAAAGGAATGACACCCTAGCATATATTTACGCTAATGACAATAAGCATATGCAGGCTTTAAATACTATTGGTATTGAAAAAAATGACGCTGATTCTGATTTAGCCGTTCAAGTAAAAGCAATTTCTTTAAAAGCTCTAAACCAGCCAAAGCGCGCTATTGAGCAATTTGAGGTTTTATTTGAAAGAAATCCTAATCCGTTTTTAGCGTATGAATTAGCCGATTTAAAAATACAAATAGGAGACCCAAATGGTGCCATGGGAAATATTGAATACGGCATTGCCAATGCTAAAGACGAAATGAAATACGCTTTTTATGAGCGCCAACAGCCTTACGAAGTACCTTTAAAAGCTGCTTTCTTACATTTAAAAGGTTTAGTAACTTTCAATTTAAACAGAGAAGACGTAGACGGAGCTTTAATTTTTATGAACGAAGCATTACAATTAGACCCTAACTTTAATTTAGCTAGCCTAAGTAAACAAGCTTTGGAGAACAAGAAAAATCCTCCGGCAGCAGAACCTGCTCCAGTAGTTTCTGAAAAGAAAGGCAAAAAAAATAAACAATAGTACTTACTACTATTGCATAAAAAAAGCGAGCCTAGGCTCGCTTTTTTTATGCAATTCTATTTTAGTGCGCTTTCAACTTTTTAATAAGCAAACTGTCTGATTCCTTTTTTAAGGCAATCAAATCATCTACCTTTTCATTTGGCACGGCAATAGACAAAACATAATGCGCTATTCTCCATTCACCATTGATCTTCTTTAGGACCCCAGATCCACGGCAAATTTTCATTTGTGTATCTAGCAACTCATCAAACCAAGCAAAATCTTGCGCACTGTTCACATATATGTTACGTTCTAGAGCCGAAAAGCTCCAAGCTTTCCCCTTGTCAAAATAAGGTCTTGAAAATTCCTTAAAAGCTTGATTCTGCCAATTTTCAGTAGCATCTGTACCAATGAAAACTCCATCTGTTGTCATTAAATTAAAGTAAGTATCAAAGTCTGCTTCAGCCGCAGCTTTGTGCCATGCATCCATTACTTTATTCACCTCTTTCTTCGCATCATTTTGTTGTCCAAAACTAAAGGAGAATATTAATAAGAAAAGGGAGAGTAGTTTATTCATCAAATAAAATTTCAGGTTTTAACGTACTTTTTATCACTACCGAAAATTGATTATTAAAAGCATTGTAAGCTTTGACTAATTCAATCACCGTTTTTCTTGGATCTTTATCATACTCCAAATCAAATTTAACCTGTAGCACTTTGGTCTTAAATACCTTCTGTCTGCTCTTTATATCTGCTCTATCAAAAACTTCAGGGTAGGCAGATGCTTCTAGTAATTTTTGTTTTTCTACTAAATCTTCTAGTACTACAATTAAATCCTCTTTGGTATCTATAGTATAAACCGCGTTGACCGCAGCATTTAAGGCATTATATTCCGTCCAGTCTTTTAAAATTTCAGTAGCACCAAAACTTGCATTATCTTTCTTTGGAAGCTTTTTAAGCGCTACAAGTCCCGCAGCAGGATCTTCTTTTACATCCTCCGCCTTTTTTTCTCCACAAGCAATACATCCCAGAAAAACAAGGATAATTAAAAATGATTTATTCATAAAGCTAAGGTACAAATTTTAGGTATTTACAACGATTCTATTTTTATTGTAAGAGAAAAGGAGTACTTTTCTATAGGCCAAATAAAATTAATTCATTTAGCTGCTATATTGGAGCTATATGACTATAAAAAATGATAAGTCCGTTTTTCTGCAAACTAAGAATCATTCAAAATAGATAGCTATTTTTTAATCTGATTTATGATTCCTTTAAAAAAATGTCTATCGGACTAAAAATAATTTAATGGAGCTGCCTAAATATTAAAATTTCTAACGATTTTTGCAGACCTATTTTCTGTATAGAATTGGGCAAACTATAACTTTTAAGATGTATTAAATGCAGAAGTCTATTTTAATTATCGGTGCGTGTGGGCAAATAGGAACAGAGCTCACCTTTGCGCTACGCGAAAAACATGGAAATGAAAATGTAATTGCTAGTGATATACGTGAAGGCAATGCCGATTTAATGGCTTCGGGACCTTTTGAAATTTTAGATGCCACTAATTACGAAGCCATTGAAAATGTGGTGATGCATTACGAAATTGAAGAAGTATATCTTATGGCAGCTATGCTTAGCGCTACCGCTGAAAAATTTCCGATGCGCGCTTGGAATTTGAATATGAATTCGCTTTTCAATGTTTTAAACTTAGCTAAAGAGAAAAAAATTAGTAAATTATTTTGGCCCTCTTCTATTGCTGTTTTTGGTCCTAATACTCCAAAAGATGATACCGCGCAAAATACGATTATGGAACCTAGTACTGTATATGGTATTAGTAAGCAATCTGGGGAACGTTGGTGTGAATATTACTTTAATAAATTTGGTGTAGATGTACGCAGCGTGCGATATCCTGGCTTAATAAGTTGGAAAACATTACCGGGTGGCGGCACCACTGATTATGCGGTAGAAATTTATCATAAAGCTTTAGAAGAAAAACAATATTCTTGTTTCTTGAAGGAAGATACTTTATTACCAATGATGTTTATGGACGATGCTATTAGAGCAACCATAGATATTATGGAAACACCTGCCGAAAAAATTAAAATAAGATCTAGCTATAATTTGGCTGCAATGAGCTTTAATCCTTCGGAAATTGCAAAAAGTATTCGTCAGCATATTCCTGAATTTAAAATAAGCTACGCGCCAGACTTTAGACAACAAATTGCAGATTCTTGGCCTTCTAGCATCAATGATAACAAGGCTCAAGAAGATTGGGGTTGGAAACCATCTTTTGATTTAGAAAAAACAACACAAGAAATGTTGAAAAATTTAAAATAACAGCATGTAAAAAGCCCTTAACAAAATTGTTAAGGGCTTTAGTATTAACTGAAATTTTTAGCTATTTTATAGCAACCTTTAGTTTAGATTCTATAGCCATAATCATACTATTCGCAATATCTTTCCCTGTGGCATTTTCAATACCTTCTAACCCTGGAGAAGAATTAACTTCTAGTAAAAGAGGCCCTTTATTAGAACGGATAATATCGACCCCCGCAACTGCTAAGTTCATCACTTTTGCTGCTTTGATGGCTAATTTTTTCTCCTCTTGCGTAATTTTTATGATCGATGCTTTACCTCCTTGATGAATGTTAGCTCTAAATTCTCCTTTTTCTGCTTGGCGTTGCATGGAAGCAATTACTTTACCGTTGACCACAAAACAGCGAATATCCTGACCGTTTGCTTCTTTAATAAACTCTTGTACCAAAATATTAGTTTGAACGCTCTTAAAGGCGTTAATAACACTCTCAGCTGCCTTATTCGTTTCCGCTAGAACAACACCCTTACCTTGTGTACTCTCTAATAATTTTATAATTAATGGCGCCCCGTTAACCATCTTGATTAGATCTTTTGTATCCATTGGCGATTTTGCAAATCCTGTAATTGGAATATGAATATCGTTTTTAGAAAACAATTGAGAAGCAAATAATTTATCGCGCGATTGTGTGATGGCTTCTGCTGAATTTAAACAGTAGACTCCCAAATTATCAAACTGACGTATAAGTGCACAGGCGTAAAAAGTAACTGCTGGTTTTATTCTAGGAATAATAGCATCAAATTCATTTAAAATATTCCCCCCACGGTAGCGTATTTGAGGAGAATGCGCATCTAGTTTCATGTAAGCATGTTCCACATTTAGGAACACCATTTCATGACCACGTGCCTCTCCTGCTTCTACCAATCTTTTATTGCTATACAGTTCTGGGTTACTAGCTAAAATAGCTATTTTTAGGCCTGTCTTTTCTTTAAAATAATTAGAATATTTGCTGGTAACTTCCGTAGTTGTAAATTCTTGAATAATAAAATTCTTAGCAGGGTTTACCACATACCTATTGTTTAGTGCTTCTCTTCCTAAAAGCATTCTAAACTCCATCGTATCTCTACTCGCTAAAGTTAATTCTACTTCAAAAGAATCTTCACCAAGGGTCATTAGTGTTTTAATTACATAGCGTTCTTCTGATATTCCTGAGGAACTCTTTACAGTTCTTCTATCTACTAATTTTGCCTCACACTCTATTGTAATACTTCTGTTATCTTGAATTGGGTTTACTTCAAATTTTACCCATTCCTGAGCCCCTCTAATAAACACTTTCATGTTAGTAGCCTGTATTGACGAGGTTTTAGCGCCAGAATCTACTCTTGCTTTAATGGCAGGTATCCCTAGACCTTCAAAAACACACCACTCTTCACTACCAACTATTTTTAAATCTTCCAAATTAATTTTATTTCCAATTAAATCTACACTCAATACAAAGACCAATCATTTGCAGATTGGTCCTGTTATTATCTAAAAGAACTATTCTTAATCCTCATCATCCATATCCCCTTCTTCAGGAATAATATCTGGATCTACTACGGCATCTGGATCGTCATCTTCAAAATCCTCATAATCATCCTCGTCATAATTAGCCATGGTAGTTTCTAGCTTAGCACTAATTTTTACCAAATACTTTGTATCTTCTGTAGTTACTTCTACGGCTTCAATACGTTCTCCTTGTGCATTTTTAAACGAAATAATGTTTAAATCATCATAACCATCAGGATACTTCTCTACCAAAAGCTTTAATACTTCTGGTGTAAGCTTTTTAAAATCAACGATAACTCTTTTTAAATTGTCCATATAATTACTGGTCTAATAAGTATGCGAAAATTAATGGCGCTACGATTGTAGCATCACTTTCAATAATAAATTTTGGGGTATTTATGTCTAATTTCCCCCACGTTATTTTTTCGTTTGGCACTGCACCTGAATACGAACCATAACTTGTTGTAGAGTCGCTAATCTGACAGAAATAACTCCAAAAAGGAGTTCCTGTACGCTCCATATCCTGATATAACATTGGCACTACACAAATTGGAAAATCTCCTGCGATACCTCCACCTATTTGAAAGAAACCAATCCCGTTCTCAGAATTATCTGTATACCAATCTGCTAAAAAGGTCATGTACTCTATACCAGATTTCATGGTACTCGCTTTCAACTCACCTTTCAATACATAAGAAGCAAAGATGTTCCCCATGGTGCTATCTTCCCATCCCGGACAGATAATCGGTAAATTTTTCTCTGCTGCTGCATACATCCAAGAATCTTTCAAGTCTATTTCATAGTACTCCTCAAGAACACCTGACAGCAACATTTTATACATATATTCATGCGGCAAATAACGCTCTCCAGCGTCTTCTGCATCTTTCCAAATTTTGAAAATATGCTCTTGTAATCTTCTAAAAGCTTCTTCTTCAGGAATACAAGTATCTGTAACACGGTTTAATCCCTTTTCTAACAAATCCCACTCATCTTGCGGAGTTAAATCGCGATAGTTAGGTACACGCTTATAATGAGAGTGTGCTACCAAATTCATGATATCTTCCTCAAGGTTTGCGCCTGTACAAGAAATAATCTGAACCTTATCTTGACGAATAACCTCAGCAAAAATTTTACCAATTTCTGCGGTACTCATAGCTCCTGCAAGAGAAACCAACATTTTGGCACCGTTGTTTAATTGGTCTTCATACCCTTTAGCTGCATCAACCAAAGCGGCTGAGTTAAAGTGTAAGTAATACTTTTCAATAAAATTAGAAATTGGTCCTTTAGTCTTCGTCATCTTCGAATTTTGAATTATTAGTGGAGCCAGCTTTGAAATCTACATCATACGTATTATCATATGCATCATCTGCAGCTTCACCCATAAATTTATAGCTTAACATTTTATAATATAACTTGGCCGCTAAGAAATCTGATGATTTATCAACCTCATTAGGACAAAGTTCAACGATATCAAAACCAACAACATTTTTCTCCGCAAAAACTCTCTTTAAAAACTCTAAAGTCTCATACCAAAATAAACCTCCTGGCTCCGGAGTACCTGTTGATGATAATATACTTGGATCTAATGCATCTAAATCAAACGTGATTAATACATTGTCTGTCATCAATTCAATAACATTATCCATCCAATATTCATCACTAACCATATCGTGAGCAAAGAATGTTTTCTCCTCATCCATGAACGTTTTTTCAATAGCATCCATACTACGGATTCCCACTTGAATAAGATTAGTGGTTTGGCTAGCTTCATGAACAGCACACGCGTGGTTACATGAAGTACCGTCATAAGACTCACGTAAATCTGCATGCGCATCAATATGCAATACCGTTAGGTTATTAAAACACTCATTGAACGCTCTAATTGTACCTATAGAGATAGAGTGCTCTCCTCCAAAAAGGGTCACAAACTTGTTTCTTTTGATATAATCCTTAGTTACTGCATGAACTGCATCTACCATACTTTCTGGAGAAGCATTTTCAGTTACAGCATCTGCTAAATACACACCTTGTTGGTATACTTCAGTAGCTGTTTCAATGTCGTAAAGCTCCATGTTTTCAGAGGCTTTCAAAAAAGCTTCTGGCCCTTTATCTGCTCCTTTTCCCCATGTACTTGTTCCGTCATATGGCACTGGTATTAAAACCACCTTTGCCGTTTCCAATTGCGCATACTTATCAGGTATTCCCGCGTAATTGTTAGTTGTCATCATAGCCTAAAATTTTTAGCAGGTCTGCTGCTTTTTGTTGTTCGTTGAATAGTTTAGTTGTTATTGTTCCGTTTTCATCTCTGTCTATAAGAATGTGCTTTGGCTGCGGTATTAAACAATGCTGCAAACCTCCATAACCTCCTATAGATTCTTGATAAGCTCCCGTGTTAAAAAAGCCGATAAACAAAGGTTTATCTCTTCTATATTTTGGTAAATAAATAGCGTTCATATTTTGTTCGCTATTGTAATAATCATCACTATCGCATGTTAAACCTCCTAAAAGAACACGCTCATACTCATCTTGCCAACGGTTGATTGGCAACATCACAAAACGCTTGTTTATGGCCCAGGTGTCTGGCAAAGTGGTAATGAAAGAGGAATCTATCATGTTCCATTTCTCACGATCGTTTTGTTGTTTTTGGTACAATATTTCATAAATAGCACCTCCACTTTCACCAACAGTAAAGCTACCAAACTCTGTAAAAATATGTGGCACTGGTACTTCAGCTTCTTGACATGCAATATTGATTTGATTGATAATCTCGTCAATCATATATTGATAATCATACTCAAAAGCCAATGAGTTTTTTATAGGGAAACCACCGCCAATGTTTAAACTATCTAAAGATGGACACATCTTTTTAAGTCTAATGTAGACTTTTAAACACTTGACCAATTCATTCCAATAGTAAGCATTATCACGAATACCTGTATTGATGAAAAAGTGAAGCATTTTAAGCTCTACTTTTTCGTTATCTTTTATTTGATTCTCATAAAAAGGAACAATATTCTTATATCCTATTCCTAATCTAGACGTGTAAAATTCAAATTTAGGCTCTTCTTCCGAAGCGATACGAATACCTACTTTAAACGTATCATCAATTACTTCAGATAACAGATCTATTTCTTCGTAGTTGTCAATAATAGGAATACAATTGCGGTGTCCTTCATTTATTAATCTACCAATATTATCTATGTATTCGTCTCTTTTGAAACCATTACATATAACATAGGTGTCATCTTTTATTTTACCTTTCTTCTTAAGTTTTTCAACAATATTAATATCATATGCCGAAGAAGTTTCAATATGCACATCGTTATTTAGCACCTCATTTAAAACGGGTTGAAAATGTGAGCTTTTTGTACAGTAACAATAATGGTATTTACCCTTATAGTTATTTTTTTCCATGGCAATTTTAAACCAGTCCTTTGCTCTGTTTATATTTTCAGAGATTTTCGGTAGGTATGTAAATTTCATTGGACTACCGTACTTCTCTACCAAATCCATTAAAGGAATGCCGTGGAAGTTAAGGTTCTCGCCCTCTAAAGTAAATTCTTCTTGAGGAAAATAATATGTTTGATCTATTAAATTGATATATTTTGTATTCATTAAAATGGATTGTATCTGTTAAAACTAATAAACTGAATTAAAAACATTGCTGTTTTTACCAAATAAATTAACACAATCCCTAGATAATGATCTGACGTTGGGTAGTTGGAATGAAAAAGTAATCGTGCTGACTTCTCACGATTCTAGGTACCAAGGAAGAAACTAGGAGTATTCGATTGCCTTTTTTCAAAACTGGCATTGGATTCGCCTTCCCATTTTCCAATACCTCGAACATAAAATTAATACGCATTATATGTAGCTAAAAGCTTAGTTGCCAAACCGCTTATTTTATATTGGTTTGAGATGACAAATGAAAACAAAAAAAATGAAAAAACAAGAAATTATTTGAAAATTGAACGTTAAATAATTATCACGCAACAACAGACATTAACTTCTTAAAAAACAGCGTTTTAAAAATACCTCATCACTAAATTAAATCCTAATCAATTTACAATTAACACACTATTTAAATGGAGTATAAATAAATGAGAAAAGAAAAGCCTGTATTGAATTATTAAGTTTCAAAAAATTAATCTTTGAAACGTACATCTCCCATTTTTTAAAATAGCTAGTCTACTTAAATATGATTTTCATCGACAGTAAACGTCATTTCACCTAAGGACTACAATATCTTTTAAGACGTAAGAATACCTTTACAATCAGAACCTAGAACAAGTACTAATGAAAAAAGATATGAACACACAAAAACACGGAGTAGTAGACCTTAAAAGATTAGGTATTAGTCTAGTTGTAACTATTTTATTCTTTATTATAGTAGTGGTATGTAGTTACTTCGCCGGACTTGTACTTTGTAGGTAAGCGACGCCTCTAGCATTTATTTGCGGAATAAAACATCTTGTGCTTCCATAGCAGCCACCACAAGATTCACATACTCATCTATAGACTTATCTATATTTTTAGGATCTGTTAAATCTATACTGCCACGCCAAACCATAGATTGCTCTTTGCCTTCGCAAATACAATACAATGTGGTTTCTGTATGATACACTTTAAATTGATCATAACTCCCGTCGCTGTTGTAAATATCCTGATGTTGCAAATAATCATCCCTAAATCTACCTGTATAATTTCCCCAATCAGAAATCTTTTTACGCAGTGTTTGTTTGCTTTCTGACCCCAAAACCTTAGCAAATAAAACGGCGTCAAAATCTTTATCCAGCAATTGTCTTTCTACTGCTTTTAATTCTTCTTCTGTTTTAGCAGAGGCTGTAAAATTTACATCAAAAAGATCTATACTGCGCATAGATTCTATCTTGCGTTTATCAAACTCTTCTTTTAATCGATTTTCAAAGGCAACTCTGCTTTCCTCATTTGGCGTCATTCCTACCAAAAGAACTTTATATGCTGTAAAAACTACATTTTCAGGATTCTTATATTCATCTACTAACTTAGTTGTTTTACAACCGGCTAGTGCAATCAAGACTACAAACAGGAGCATTTTTTTCATAATTCTTATGCTTTAAAAAAGCATCCGTATTTAAGGATGGCCTCACAAAAATACACTTCACATAACAAACCACCAATGACCATTATCACCTTTTAAGAACAGCGCCCTATTTTTTGAAGAAATATATTATTTGATACAGTTAAACTTATTAAAATTTCAAGAGTACATTTCGCCATAATTACTAATGCTCAGTACCTATGGCAGAAAATAACGAGAGAAAATTTAAACTTAAAGATTTACCGTCTTTAATCGTAGACACTTACAAGGCTTGGGATAAAGCAAACCCATGGCGCCTAAGTGCTGTTGTTGCCTATTATGCTGTATTGTCACTCCCAGCTTTGCTTATTATTATTATAAATATAGTAGGTTCTATTTGGGGCACCGATATTGTTCAAGGCCGACTAACCTCTGAAATTTCTACGGCTTTGGGTAGTAATGCTGCAGAATCTATCGAAACCATCATTGCAGGAACACAAAATAAAGAGGAAAATTTAATTTCTACCATCGTCGGTATTGGAACCCTTCTCTTTGGAGCTACTGGAGTATTTTATCAATTAAAATTATCCTTGAATGAAATTTGGCAGATTAAACCAAATCCTGACGCCAATTTTTGGAAATTGGTAACCGATAGGGCTAGAAGTTTTGCTTTCATCCTCGTTATAGGATTTTTATTACTGGTAAGTTTTATTGTTACCGCAGGTATCTCTGCTCTAAACGAATACATCCGAAGGGTCTTACCAGATATTCTTGTATACATTGCGTACTTCTTAGATTTTACGGTATCGGTTAGCATCATTACCGTCTTATTTGCTCTTATGTTTCGATATATGCCAGATGCTAAGATCAGATGGAAAACTGTCTGGATCGGCGCACTCATTACAGCCATCTTATTCGTCATCGGTAAATCGCTTTTAGGATTTTATTTTGGCGAAGCCAATCCTGGATCTACCTATGGCGCAGCAGGCACAATAGTCTTAATTCTTTTATGGGTTTCTTACTCCTGTCTCATCTTATTTTTCGGGGCAGAGTTTACTTATATCTACGCTAAAAGATACGGCCATAAGATTACGCCAAGCTACTTCGCATTAGACAACAACGACACAAATTCTGAACAACAATCTAAATCTTAATTCCATGAACGCTATAAACCCCAAAGTAATTAGGCAGTTATTTATTATCCTGCTCATCTTATTAATGTCATCCTTAATCTTTACAGAAATGCTCCCATACTTATCCGGTGTTCTGGGAGCCATTACTTTTTATGTATTGCTGCGCAAACCTATGGGCAAATTGGTAAAACGCGGTTGGAATCCAGATTTAGCAGTGAGTGTATTATTGATTGCCTCAGTGATAGGTATTCTCATTCCCGTAGGAGGAATTACTATGATGTTAGCTAGCAAAATAGAAAATACGGTAGCCCATTCTGAAGAAGCTATTAAAGCAAGTAAAGAACAATTGGGAACTTGGGAAGATAAAATAGGATACGATATAACCTCTAAGATTGATGCTTCCGCTTTTTCTAGTTGGTTGTCAGAAAACCTACAATCATTTGCCGGTGGCACTTTTAATATTCTTATTGCCTTAGGTCTAATGTACTTCATGCTCTACTATATGCTTACCAATCGCAGACAACTTAGAGAATCTCTTTACGAATACATTCCTATTGGAAATGATAATTTGAAGGTCATTGGTAAAGATGTACAAACTATGGTACGCTCAAATGCATTAGGCATCCCATTGGTTGCCTTGGCGCAAGGAATTGTAGCACTAATTGGCTTTCTAATTTTTAACATAGAACAACCTTTCTTTTGGTCTATAATTGTATTTATTGGCTCTATGATTCCTTTTGTAGGAACTTTTATAGGAACATTACCCGTGTTTATTCTCACCCTATCTTCTGGAAATGATTTTCAAGCTTGGGGAATCTTAATTTATGGGATTGTAATCATAGGGTCTACCGATAACCTACTGCGCTTATTTATATTAAAGAAGATAGATAATGTACACCCTTTAATCACCTTACTAGGAGTCATAGTAGGAGTTCCTCTTTTTGGATTTATAGGTTTAATTTTTGGCCCACTATTAATTAGCCTCTTCCTAATTGTGCTACGTATTTATAAGGAAGAGTACGGACAAGAAGTGCACAATAAGGAACAACTATAGCATGGGTTTTTAACATCTTGATTTTCAAAAGAATCAATGTAATAGGGGTTAGCGTTAAGAAAAAAATGGTCCCTTTTGTAACTTTGTAGGTGAAAAAGAAAGTTAAAAAAAGAAGTTATGACATCACCGGAACAAATACAACTAGAAAATATTGCGGACAGTGATTATGAAATATTTGCACTATTGAAGCAACGTTATAGCCCTAGAACATTTAAAGATGTAAGAGTTAAAAAACAACATCTAAATCAGCTATTTGAAGCGGCAAGATGGTCTCCTAGCAGTAATAACATACAACCTTGGAGGTTTATCTATGCAGAACGAAACTCTGATGCGTATAAAAATATACTATCTTGTTTAAGCGATTTTAACAAAGAGTGGGCAACCAACGCTCCACTACTGATGCTAACGGCATACTATAAAAAGACTAAAGATGATAAAAATAATTTCCACGCCTTACATGATTTAGGTCTAGCCGTTGGTAGTATGACCACCCAGGCACAATATATGGGAATAGCCATGCATCAAATGGCTGGTGTAAATCATGAGAAAGCAGAAAAATTATTTGATGTACCAGAAGACTATCATATTACTTCGGCAATAGCTCTTGGGTACTACGGAGGGGAAATAGATAAATTATCTCCTGAACTACAAGAGGCAGAATTAAAAGAACGACAACGAATTGATCAAAGTCAATTCGCGTTTATGGATCGTTGGAAAAACATAAGACATGATGAAAATTAAGGTATTAAAAAAGGGTCGCTCATTGCGACCCTTTTTTAATGGTATAAACTTGAATTTATATTAGGAATCAAATAAAATCCCAGAAACTACAATTCCCACGATTAGTACGAGCAAAAATGCGATAATTATTCCTGTTCCTAATTTTGTCTTTTTATTTTTCTGAAGCACATAATGTTCCGTATCCTCGTCAGATTCTTTTATAAATTTTGTCTTCGCGTCATTTTCCTTGATATCCATTTTATATTTTTTTAGTTGTTATTACCAACAAGTTACGCTCAAAAATGAAAGCCACTTGCTACAATCCAATCAATTCTTAACGCTTTTAAAAACATAGCATTACAGTCAATCAAATACGTAATTAAGACAACTTTTATCATACTTATTACCTAACTTTGATATAGATGATTGAGATACAATTGTCATATTAATTTAAAACATATATAATGAACAATAACAGTAATACATTATTAGGAATATTAGCAGGTACCGCAATAGGAGCAACCTTAGGAATTTTATTTGCACCAGATAGAGGCGCAAATACAAGACAAAAAATAGCGGATCAAGCAGCGTCTACCAGAGATACACTGGCAGAGACGGCTTTAGATTTAAGAGATAGAGCAGCGCACTCTGTTGCCTCAAAAAGAGAATCTTTAGATACACAAATAGAGCATATTGTTTCTGATGTAAGTCATAAAACAGAAGATGTAATTACTACATTAGAAAGCAAGTTATCAGAGTTAAAAGCAAAGAATAAGAAATTACAGAAATCATAACATGAGCATTTTAAAGTCTTTAGACGATACTACAAACAGCGCTACTGAAGCAGGCGAGGCCTACGTGAAATCTACTAAGAACTACTTTGAATTAAAAGTATTTCAACAGTTGACCACACTGTCCTCATACCTGTTGAAAATTGTTTTGTTTGGAAGCTTATGCGTTTTAGGCCTAATTTTTCTTGCCGTAGCAGGAGCTGCAGCCCTTGGAGCCTATTTTGACAGTATGGCATTAGGGTACTTAATTGTCGGAGGAATTTTCTTTCTATTGGTATTGCTCATCTATTTAGTGAGAAAACGCATTGATAGAATCATTATTCAAAAATTATCTAAAACGTATTTTGACTCATGAGAAACAAAAATTATACTTCATTTGAAGAAATTGAACTAGACTTGAAACTTTTGAGCTTAGAACGAAAAATTGCTATTGAGGAGTTAAAAGGTCTAAAGCACAAAGTTCAGGAAGATTTATCACCATTAAATTGGGTGCAAACTGGATTTAAAATGGCTAGTAAGTTTAGTACTTTACTGCTGGTGAAAAAGTTATTTAAATAAAGAGAGTTAATTCTCCTATAAAAGCCACAACAATTAATGTTGTGGCTTTTTTTATGGTATCAAAACAACTTAAATAACACTTCTTTATCCGCTGCGCTATCTATATGCTTAGCTACTGTAGTTTTGATAAGCATAAGTTCTGATACGATACTTTCTTTATTGTCTTCAGAGATATTTGGATTTGTCAAACAATATTTCAAAGCTTTTATCAATTGATACAAGACCGTACAATCTTCTTTTGCATAGAAGCGAATTGGCTGTACTACAATGCGCATCAATTCTTCAATGGCTATATTATGCGATACCACAATCCATTTGGTATCTGCTATATTTTCAGAGGTTGCATTAGCAAATGCTACGGCCTGATATAGAAGTTTTCCTAACTTTGTTATAGCTTCTATGGCAGTACCGGGATCATTAATCCCTGGAGACATTGCTTTTATGGCTATTTCCATCAATTTTATCATACCCCCAACACCTTCGTCTCCAGAATGCCTGTTAGTAGATAAGCTAAAACCGAATAGTAAATCATTTATCTGCTCATCAGACAGATTTTTAGATACGGTGGCTATGACATCTCCTTCCCATAAATGTTGATTTAAATAAGGTAACACATTTATCTGTAACCCTTCATTCTTATAAGAATCTGATAATAACGAAACATCAAAACTTAAGTAGTAACCTGTTTCTTTAACCATTAAAGGTTTAAAATCATCGGTCTCTAAAACACTTAATGTTGTTTTTTGGTGCTGTTCATCATACGCCTTTTGTAAAGATTTTGAACTAGAAGTGTAAATACGATCTACAATAGTATTTATTTGAATGGAGGTAGATATATTGTGAATAAAATCAACAAAAAGCACAATACAAACCACACTAAATACAGCTGCTAGCATCGTAGAAAAACCTATAGCGTTAGAGTCTACCCCTTTTGCGCCCAATGTGATTAAAGAGAAAATACAATACAGTAATGTACCAATATAAAAGCCTAGAATTAATTGGTGCTTTTTGTTTGATATTAAACTAGGTAAAACCCTAGGAGAAAAATTAGAAGAAGCTTGGTTGAGTACCACCATCACCATGGAAAAACTAAACACGGTTAAAGACAAAATCCCGGCAACCAATGTATTTAAAATTGCTCTAGAAGTATCATAATCTGATATAAAAAGATACGGCACCTTCTCTTTAATCTTCAAAATAAAATCTAAGCTCTCTACACGGTTAGTTATTGCCGCCACAATTAAAAATAACACACTTAATAAAACTGGATAAAATGCAATACTATACAGTACTTTATAATACCAAGCTCTTAGTTTCTTAGAAATAGATTTTATCATCGTTCAAAATTTAAAGTTTGCAAAGCTCCCCTTTTCTCTAAACTTTTAAGGTACGCAATACATTTATTATTAGCACTATCGTGAAATTTCATAATCGTTAATGATACAATGGATATAGCACATACATACCATATTGCCAAAGTATCTTTGAGTACATTTTATAATGTTGGTTGATGAAGCATGGTTTCAATATCCTAAAAGTTGAAGCCATGTTTTTCTTTTTCTACGTTTTAGATCAACCTAACTAAAATATTTAATTCCAAACAAGATGCACCACTTGCATGGTGCATTCAAAGAAAAATATATGAAAATTGAATTAGCAGATGCCTGGAATAAGATGGCTAGTAGATTAGAATCATGGTTAAATAATATCATTATTAATTTACCCAATATTATAATTGCCATAATAGTATTCACCATTGTTATTTTTCTTTCAAAATACATCAGTAGATTAACCTTAAAACTTCTTAGCAAAAGCAGTCTTCAAAAATCAATGAAGAATGTAATTGCAAAATTGATTTCCGTTCTAGTAATTCTTGCGGGTATGTTCTTGGTCTTAGGAATCTTAGATCTAAGTAAAACACTTAATACCATCCTCGCAGGAGCCGGAGTTGCAGGTTTGGCAGTTGGTTTAGCCTTGCAAGGAGCCTTATCAAATACATTTTCTGGAATTGTGCTATCTTATATTAAGCAGATAAAATTTGGTGATTGGATAGAGAGTAATGATTTTGAGGGTGAAGTGGTAGATATTGATTTACGTGCCGTAACCATACGCCAGCCCGACAATAACTTGGTGTATTTGCCTAATAAATTAGTATTAGAAAATCCAATTAAAAACTTTTCATCAACCGCACAATCTAGAGTAATCTTAACTTGTGGCGTTGGATACTCATCAGATTTAGAATTTGTAAGAGACTTGGTAAAAGAAACCATTAGCTCCAATTTTGATCCTGTAAAAAATAAGGATGATGTTATCTTTTTATATTCTGAATTTGGAGACAGTTCTATAAATTTTGAAACCAGATTTTGGATAGATTCTACATCAGCTTTAGAGGTAGCAAAAGCAAAGACAGAAGCCATGATTTTTATTAAAAAAGCATTCGATAAAAACAATATCAACATTCCGTTCCCTATTAGAACTTTAGATTTTCCGAAAAATTTTAAGTTCACCGAGGAACAAAAAGAAGTCTAACATTTTTTTAACGAAACAAATCTTTTAGCGGCAATCTAAACTTCTAATGCATTAATCGCAATGAAGTTATGACGGTAACTTTGAAGTATGCTAAAGGGGTAGCATTACATAACCCCATCACATTAATACAATTATTATGAGTACATATACAGATAAAGTAGGAAATAAATTAAATGCATTATTAGAGAAAACCTATGATGCAGAAAAAGGATATAAGAAAGCTGCTGAAAATACAGATAATTCGGTCCTAAAAACGTTTTTCACCAGAAAGAGCGAGCAACGTTATGATTTTGGTCACAATTTGAAAACAGAAATCAATAGTTTTGGACAGAACATCGATAAAGGTGGAAGTATAGCAGCGGCAGCACACAGAACTTGGATGGATGTAAAAGCATTCGTATCTTCTAACAGCGCAGAGTCTATGCTGGAAGAAGCTATTAGAGGTGAAAAGGCTGCAATTGATGAATACAAAGATGTATTATCAGAGACCAATTTACCGTCTAGCACCATTACACTGTTAACACAGCAAATGAATCAAATTGAATTAGATCTAGCAAAAGAAAAAGTGATGGAAAACATCAGCTAATGCTGGAAGCATCAAAATTTTACCCTAAAAAGGAATACTTAAAGTATTCCTTTTTTTATGCACTATATTCTAAAGAATATCAATCGTTTATGGAGCAACAAATTAACGGATTACGTTAATCAAAACTCTAAAACGGTTGCATCTTTGTAACAGAGAGTTAGCAAGGAGCTAGCTTCTATTTAACCTAAAAACAAACACTATGTTACGTTGGACAATCACATTTATAATATTAGCAATAATAGCCGCAGTATTCGGCTTCGGAGGAATAGCAGCAGGTGCAGCAAGCATCGCTAAAATTCTATTCTTTATATTCTTAGTACTTTTTGTAATCTCTTTATTAACTGGGAGAAAAAAAGTCTAAGAAAAAAACACAAGTATTCACTTAAAATTAAAACAATGAAAAAGCCAGTAATACACACCCTATTAATTTTATTTCTTGGAGCTTCTTTTTTAACCGTTTCAAGTTGTAGAGATGAGGAAAAAACTACAGAAGACAAGATTGAACAAGTTGGAGACGATATTGAAGAAGGCGTTGAAGAGGTAGGAGATGAAATTGACGATCATACAGATGACAATTAATAGAGAGCATCTGAAACATTAATTATTTAAAAAGGACAGGACTCAATTTATTGATTTTGTCCTTTTTTTAAACCTTTGAAAAGCTACATTATGGAATATGCAAAAAGCGAAAAAGAATACATAAAAGAATATCAGGAGCAAGGATATATACACAATTTTAGAGCTCAAGATAATTCACTTATAAACTTAGAGACCAAAAAGAGCTACACTCCAAAAAACATTTTTATTAAGAAAGAGTTTCGTTTTGAGGGAATGAGTAATCCATCAGACATGTCTATCTTATATATTATTGAAACAAAAGATGGCGCTAAGGGTACCGTATTGGCAAATTATAGTCCCTCAAGCGATACTGAAATGGCAGAGTTCTTTAAAGATATCCCCAAGGAAAATTTTGAACAAAACTGATTAGCAAAATCAATTTTAGTGGTTAAATAAAACTTAAACAAAGAAAGGGTACATTCAAAAATATACGATATTTGTAAAACATACCTTTAGCTGTAGTAAAGTTGCTTTTATGACAATAAATGTAAAGTTTGATTATAATACCTTGTGTAGAAAAGTGCTTTGTGAGCAGCTAGATGCTATGGGTTTAACCTATACTTTACTAGGTATCGGAGAAATAGATATTAAGCAGACGCCTAGTAGTGCTCAAATGCTGGTACTATCAGAAAAACTTTCAGCATACGGTATAGAAATCATCAGCAATCAGCAGACAGCCCTAGTGCAGCGTATAAAAGATGCTGTTACTCTTGTTGTTAATGGTGATGAAGAGGCTCAAAAATACAATGTATCCACATATTTGTCTGACAAGCTAGACTATTCCTATGCTTATCTTTCAAATTTATTTTCTGAAATAACACATACTTCCATAGAGAATTTTGTGATATTAAAAAAGATTGATGTAGCTAAAACATTGATCATTGAGAACAATCTAACCCTTACTGAAATTGCGTATAAGTTAAATTACAGTAGTGTTGCACATTTATCGACACAGTTTAAAAAAACAACCGGACTTACTCCTTCTTCTTTTCAAAAAATCATTAAAAAAAGAAAAGAAAAGGCAGAAGATAGAGACTAATTAATTTAACCATGGCATTCCAAACACTGAACATTGCATTAGCAGATGACGACGAAGATGATAGACTTTTGTTTAAAGATGCTATCGAAGAAATAAAAATAAAAACAAAATTATCTTTATTTACCAATGGTAAAGAACTTATGGATTACCTAGTATTACCTAATATAATACTACCAGAAGTTATTTTTTTGGATTTAAATATGCCTATTAAAAATGGGATGCAATGCTTAAAAGAGATAAGAGAAAATCCCAAACTCAGTGACTTATCGGTTGCTATATACTCCACTTCCTCTTCGGAAAGAGATATAGAAGATACCTTTATTAATGGTGCTAATGTTTATATCAATAAGCCAAATAGTTTTGGAGAATTAAAAACTGTAATTGAAAAAGTATTGCAACTTAATTGGCAGTACCAAACCTCTGCCTTAAATAGAGAGAATTTTTTATTAAGAATTTAAGAATAACATCGTGGCTAAAAAGCTAATATTATCCCCAAAACTCTATGTAGTATTACTAATTATTGCAGCAGCTTTACTCACCTTTATTGGTAGTATAAGCTACAAACAAATATCAGAGTTTAAACAAGCTGCCAATTCTGTAACACACACCCTTGAAGTAGAGACAGAAATAAATAATCTTTTTGCTATTTATTCGCAAATGGAATCTGCACAATTGACCAATTTGTTGCGGAAAGACACTTTAGTTACCTCCATTTCTTTTCAAAAGTATATTGATGAGTCTGAGGGAACCTTTAATAGGTTGTACGAGTTGGTCCTCGACAACCCCATACAGCAGACTCATTTAACACGCGTTGGAGAATTACAAAATAACCTGGTAACCGCGTTAAAAGCAATTGCGGTCTCGCCTAAAGTCAGGTTAAAATATTCTGCAAATGAACGCAACAAATTAGACGAGGTTTCTCATATCATGGCAGAACTTAATCAACGTAAAAACTTTATGTTGGCTAAAGAGGAAAAGTTATTGAAAGAACGCAAAAAAGAATTTAATTCGTATGCTTTCTTATCGCCTTTTATGATTTTGGTTCTTGGAGCATTTGCCATGTTTGTATTTGTACTATCCTTTATAAAAATAAATAACGAGCGTAAAATCAGGTCCAGGGCAGAAGCATTTCTTTCTAATGTTATGGCCAAAACCGAAAATATTGTAAATTTTTACGAACCTATCTTAAACGAAGATGGGGAGGTAATTGATTTTAAATTAGTCTACGCCAATGAACGTAATAAAATTGATTTTGGTCTAGATCCTGAAGTTATTGTTGGCCAACCGATTTCAAAAATATTTCCATTTACAGTTCTAAATGGGGAATACGATGTATTAGCGCAATCTTTTTTAGATAAAAAAGAAGGTAATCTAAGTAGACAAGTATTTTTAAATGGCAAAAAAATATGGTTAGAGACATTGATAAGACCCTTGAATGACGGACTCTTAATTATTGCCAAGAACACGACTCATGAGAAAGAGTCTGTTGCAAAACTCAATACCCTAAATTTAGAATTACAAGAGCAGTATGAGGAAATCAAAGAAACTGATGAATTTTTACAAAATGTAATTAAAAGTACCAATAATGTTATCAGTTACTTTGAACCTGTGAAGGATGAGAAAGGAGACATTGTAGATTTCTCTATATTATACACCAATGAGGAAATCAAAAATGCAACAGGCCATACTCCTGATGAATTAGTGCAACAAAAAATCTCCGAAGCTTATCCATTTCTAATGGAGAACGGCGTTTTTGAACTATTCTGCGAGGCCGTTAGCACAGGAAAACCTGTAGAGTTTGAAAGAGATTATGTCTTTAACGGTGTTCACATGTGGTTTGACACCTATGCTATTAAAACTGGAGATGGGGTTTGCGTTACTTCTATGAACATCTCAAAACAAAAGCAAGACGAACAGAAAATTTTAGAGGTTAATGAACAGCTTAAAATACAAAATGCTATTCTGAGAGATGCCAAAACATTAGCAAAAATTGGTAGTTATCGCTGGGATGTTCTAAATGACGATGAAGACAATTCTGAAATATCAGATAACTTGTATAGTCTTTTAGGCTCCGAGCCTGATGAATTTTTACCAACGCACGAAAATTATAAGAAATTTATACATCCAGAAGATCTTGCGGGGTACAAGAAAAACTTAAAGGAAGCTATTGACAAAAAGAAGTCGGTTGATTTCTCTTATCGTATCATCCATAAATCTAGAAAAGTAAAACACTTTAGAACTACGGGCCATATTCAGGAGAATGCCTTAATAGGTGTAATACAGGACATCTCTACTCAAGTAAAAGATGCACTTAAATTAAAAGATAAAAATCAGGAACTCAAGAGATCTAATGAAGAATTAGAATCTTTTAACCGTGTTGCTAGCCATGATTTACAAGAGCCTATACGGAAAATACAAATGTTTATCTCTAGAATAGAAGATAGTGATTATGATAACTTATCCGAAAAAGGTAAAGAGTTTTTTGCTAAGATAACTTCATCTTCTGAGCGTATGAGGATGCTTATTAAATACCTATTATCCTATTCTCGTATCAATAAAACCAAAAGTGAGTTTACTTCTGTAAGTCTTGTAGAGATTATAGATAAAGTACAAGAAGATTTAGAAGCACGTATAAAAGAGTCGGGTGTAGAGATCATTGTAGATAATCTCCCTACCTTAAATGCTGTTCCTTTTCAGATGGAGCAATTGTTTAATAATATTATTTCTAACGCTATTAAATACGGTGGTAAAGAAGACCCTAGGATTATCATTGATTGTAAAAAATTAAAACGAAATGAGATTCCAGATAACTTCGTAAAAAAGCACAAGTCTTATTATCGCATATCTATAATAGATAATGGTATCGGTTTTGAACAGGAACACGCTGATAAAATTTTTGAACTTTTTCAACGTCTTCATCAAAAAACAGAATATTCTGGTACCGGCATCGGTTTAGCCATCTGTAAAAAGATAGTTCAAAACCATGGCGGACATATATTAGCCGAAAGCACGCTAGGAAAAGGCTCTACTTTTTGCATCTTTTTGCCCGCCTAGTGTTTCACAAAAAATAACAATCGTATAATGATGTAAATCTTGCATTATTTCAAAAACCCCTGTTTATAGTTATAAACAGGGGTTTTTCTATTTAAAAAATAGCGCTTTCCAATAATTATATAACACTATCAAATAATTGTGTAACAAACAAGGCTCCTGTTTTCCGAAATTTGTCATGTACAAAACAACCATGTACCACAATTGTTAACTCAATCAGAAAAACAACTACTATGAATCAGAATAACTATAAATATCAGACAAATTCCAGAGTTGGAAACATAAGAAGTGCCATAGGAACTACAATAGAATCTTTAAACGATTACATCTTACATAACACAGGAAATAGTGTTGTAGACCAAAATATAGAACAAACAGATTAGCATGCTCAGATACTTTAAAATTCTAGCAGCAACATTATTAGCGCTGTGGGCCATAGGGTTTTTCTTTTTTGATTTCGGCCTATTAATTCACTTAGTATTAATAATGGCAGCAGTGCTTCTTATTATTAGTGTTTTGAAAGAGAATAATTATTAACGTAAAAACAGCATTATGAAAACGATACAACTAAAAACAAATACAATATCTCAAATGTTTAATGACCTACAGAATGAATTAGGTGGGAAATTAAATAAAACAAGTCAAGAATTTAAATTAGAATTGAATAGCGATTTAGCTATCGGTTCTATCTCAGGGATCACTTTTAAGAACGATATTACTTTTATGAAGTATGACGTTACTTTTAAGCAAGATACCATCATAAAAAGTACAACAAGCGATACTAACCCAATTAACTTTATGTATTGTTCTAACGGACAGTTATCATACGGGTTTAGTGAAACTTCTGTAAAAAAATCATTAAATCAGTTTCAAACAGGTATTTTCTCAAGCGATCCAAATAGAGATTCTATTTTATTCTTCAGAAAAGACCAAGCTGTTAAATTTACCAACATAAAGGTTGATGCCTTACAGGTTTCTGATGATGAAAGTATTGATTTATTAAAAAATCAGTTGATAAAAAACTTCATGCCTAAAAACGGTGAAGAAATGTATACGTATGTTGGTTCTTACAACTTAAAAATTGCTGAGAAAATTCAACAAATAGATGCAATTAGCCAAAAAGGTATTGTACGTAACTTGTTAATAAATGGTACCGTACACGTAATTTTAGCTTTAGAAATTCAACAACATAAAGAAGACTTAAAGAATCTTAAAAATAACTTCGGTTCATTAACCAGAAGTGAAATGGAAGATATTAAGGAAATCTCTAGCTTCATTAAAAACTACCCAGAGATTCAATATAGCTTAAAATACTTGAGCAAAAAGTCTGGTTTATCTCCTTCAAAATTACAAGAAGGTTTTAAATTATTACATGATAGAACGGTGACTGATTTTATTAGAAACGTACGTGTAGAAACTGCTGAAAACTTAATCAAAACCACAGATTTGAATATTTCGGAGATTGTTTACACGGTAGGATTAACTAGTAGAAGTTACTTCTCTAAAATTTTCAAAGAAAAGTATGACTGTAGTCCAAAATACTACCAAGACAATCAACATAGATTAGGTGTTACTGCATAATCTAACATCTATAGAATAGTAAAAGCCAGCTTATATAAGCTGGCTTTTTTTGTGCGCTGTATTGGATTCACGATGATCTGCTAAAAAGAACTAACCTTTTAAAATAAAAGAAGGCTACTTATTTCAGTAATATTCAATAAACACATATTAATATCACCTATAGCTAAACCTTAACAGCCTAATAATAGTTTATAAAAAATTCAGCCCATTAACTGCATGCTTACTTCTCTTTACAAAACACAAATACTAATTTGGAATCATGTAAACGTACTTGAATCTAATGCTGATGTCATTATTAGCTATGTACTAAAAATTGAAGGCAGAAAAAAAGCGTTAAGACTATCGTCTTAACGCTTTTTACTATTTTTTTAAGCTCTTAGAACTTTTTAACTGATGCTCTTAACATCCAAGCCATTTCCTCATGTTGTTGCATGATTCCAGTGATAAAATCTGCGGTACCTTCGTCATTATGCTCTTCTGCATTTTCACCAATACTTTTTCTAATAAAAGCAATTACTTTTTGATGGTCTTCCAATAATATTTCCATAAAACTAATACTATCATTTTGCTCTGGGCCATTTTCGTCCAATTGAGATAACTCAATGAAACGCTTCATTGATCCTGGAGAATAAAATCCTAACATACGTATACGCTCTGCTACGGCATCTAGAATAGTTTCTAATTTACCATATTCTTCTTCAAAATACACGTGCTTGGTGTGAAAGTCATGCCCTTCAACATTCCAATGTGCATTTCTATATTTTGTATACATTAAAAATTCATCTGCTAATAGTTGCTCTAACATTTCAACTACTGCCTTTCTATTTGATTTTTTAATTCCGATTTCTGCTGTTTCTGATTTCATTATATATATGTTTTAATTATTATCTACCACTAAATTAAGGGTTTACCCCTACTTTCATTAATGGTAATCAATGAATAATTACTCCAAAAGCAGAACCATTCCTACCTGTTGCCAGAATTACTTCAAACGCTAAAATAATTGGCTCAAAAAAAGTATAAACTCTTGATAATCTGCTTTTAATCGTATTTTGAGGTATAAAAAGCGAAAACATGCAAAAACCTAATAATAGACTTGAAAATCAAACCTGCATAGTATCCGGATCAAGTTCTGGAATTGGTGCGGC
Source organism: Cellulophaga sp. HaHa_2_95 (assembly GCF_019278565.1). Next base: position 136,168 of record NZ_CP058988.1, read on the forward strand.
TATAGCCAAATCAATTGCAATGGAAGGTGCTAATATGGTCGTCAACTATCACAGTAGTAAAGAAGATGCCGAAGAAGTGGCTCATTGGATTGAGGAAAACTCTAATTGTGGAAACGCCATAGTAGTTCAATGTGATGTAGGAAAGGAAGCTGATGTGAAAAACTTATTCAAGCAAGCCATATCAAAATTTGGTACGGTAGATATATGCGTAGCCAATTCTGGAATACAACAGGATTATGCTTTGCATGAAATGCCCTTAAGTGCTTGGCAACAGGTTATAGACACCAATTTAACCGGACAATTTTTATGTGCGAAAGAAGCACTTAATGAATTTATGAGACGCGGCATGCGCCCAGAAGTTTCTAATTCTCTTGGTAAAATCATCCATATAAGTTCTGTTCATGAAATTATTCCATGGGCAGGTCATGCCAATTACGCCACCACCAAAGGAGGCTTAAAAATGTTAATGGAAAGTATCTGTCAAGAATATGCTCCCAAAAAAGTACGTTGCAATTCTATCGCACCAGGAGCTATAAAGACAGATATTAACAAAGAAGTATGGGAAACTAAAGAAGGTTTAGAGAACATCTTAAAACTTATTCCCTATGACCGTATGGGACTACCAGAAGATATCGGGAGCGTTGCCAGTTGGTTGGCATCTGATGAATCTGAATACGTAAATGGCACTACTATTTTTGTAGACGGTGGAATGACCTGTTACCCAGGCTTTTCATCCAATGGATAATTTAAAAAAAAGGGAGAATTACACGTGTAATTTCTCCCTTTTCCAAACAGCTAACAATTATACTTATTAATTTTTATCCTTCTTCTCTTTCTTAGAGCTCTTATCGGCTTCTTGCTCTGCGTCTTCAAAAGTAATCTCATCATCTACAGTACCTTTAAATGCTTTGATCCAACCATTTTTTATAATATTGGTGAATGTGGGCCACACTTTTGACTTGACACTATTCAAATCGCCCTCCATAGGCACTTTCGTCGCCAAAGTATTATTCCCTTTATTCTTTAACACAAACTTAAAAAAGCCAACAAAGCCCTCCCAAAGGGTGTCAAAAAATTTGTCTTGTTCTTTACTAATAAGCTTTGAGTCCTTTAATAATGGTTTCACATATCCTTTCAGATAGCCATCCGCTATAGCTATTTCACTAAAAATATTGAAATTCCCAGAAGCAAAATCTATTCCCGCATAATGGTTAGTAAAATCATTTAATGCCGTGATAGAAGCATCTTCTAATGAAAAACCAATATCTACATCTGGAATGGGCTTTACTAAATTCATCTTTCCATTAAGGGTGAATTTCCCATTACCTATGGAGACCGCTGTGGCATGCAAATCTGAGGGTAGCGTTCTGTCTTCTTGTACAATATTTCTGAGATTAGTTGCTTGGAGGTTTACCTCGTTCATATGCAGATCTATTGTTGGTTCTGCAGTGACCTCAACAAAGGCTACTTTTCCTCCTACAATCTCTAGATTATTAATATCAATAGGCACTAAATCTGTCAAAGCCTTTGTCCAGTCATCAATATCTGGATCTTCTGCAACCCCTTCTTTCTGGTCTTCAAAAACATAAATAACTTCTGGGTGCGTCATCGTAATTTCACTGACCACCTTGCCCTTCAAAAGCGATTTCCATTCTATAGAGATATCTGTCTTTTCAAAGTTTAAAAAAGGCACCTCTGATCCTGCATTTACCTTATTCAAATAAAGATCATGAATTACATAAGCTCCTCGAATCAAGGAAATATCTATTCCCTCTACATGTCCATAATACCCGGGGATATCCGCAAGAACATTATTTACATATTTCTTAACGAAAACTGGCAGAAGTAATCTAGCAATAATCAGTATGGCGATTATAGCTATCGGCACTATATACCTCTTCTTTTTATATATTTTTCTTTGTTTTTTCTGATTCAAAATAGTGTGTTTATTTTTTTTCTATTCCCGCGCTGTTCGCTTCAAGATACTTTTTAAAATCAGTGCCAGAGGTAAGCTGATAGTAGTTCTCTCCAAATACCAATACAGGAAATTGCACCAATTTTGGATTCTTATCTAAAATTTTAATCCAGTCATGAGCTTCCATATCAATAGCTTTATCACCATATAACTTTACAAAATCTGCGTGCTCAGTATCTATGAGTTGCTTAACAGGAATTTCTAATTTCTCGGCCAGCTCTGCCCACTGCGTTCCTGTAATATTTGTTTTGGAAATATCTATTCCTAAGACTTCTTTATCAGAAGCTTGTACATAGCCATAACATTGCTTTCCTATGCTATTTTCTGAATTGTAAAATAGCGTGATTTTATTTTTGTTTGTTGAAATGACTCCCATATCTTCCATGTCTAGTATTTTGCATAAAGGTACCTTAGAACCCTAACGGGGAGTATCTTGTTTCATTTTTTTATTAATCCGATTACATCTATTCTTTTTTACCGTTTCCTACCATGGTATGCAAGATTCCATCCTTTACATTAATCCATAAATAATTGAAGAATGATTTTGTAGGATCTCTTTCCACTTTTATTTGCCCATGTCTAAATCCGTATTCATCGGTAGTAGAGCCATCATTCGTAAAAATATTTACCATTGTGGTCAAAAATTTATTCACTCCTAGACGATCCTTTTTCAAAACAACAAAACTAAAATCAGAGTAATTCATTTTTATATCTCCAGAAGATACATATTCATCTCCGCTAATGGTAAAATATAAAGCATCAATGGTGCCTTTTGCTTCTGCTCTTAAATTAGGCCTCAGAAAAGCATCTAGTTCTTCGGTATTAAAATTAGTAATAACCCCAGAAGCTTGAAACAGATGCTTACCATTTTCCTCATAGAAAGACCAATCTAATTCAATAGGGGCTGCTCCCATAATTTTGGCCTTATTCTTAATCGTAAGTGGTTTTGACCCCACACTAGAAATATTTTTCATCACAGAGGTCACCTCTGTAAAAATTAATTCTCCTGGTTTGGTAGTTGGCGAAACTAACTCTGAATAAGATACGCTTCCGTTTTCTACCAACAAACAAGGAATAGTCAAACCAAAAGGCAAGTTCCTGATCGTTTTTCCAAACATATCTGTTAGAGTATAGTCATCTGGCATTAGCTTATTCCTATACATTTCCAAGGCCAATCCTTTAATTACAACAGAGGGTATTTTCACATCAAGAGAGTCTTGTTCTATCTTAAAATCGAACTTAGAAAGAGTCACCTCGGGTATTTTCAGACAGATCCAATCGCGCTCTTTCGAGATATGCTTTTGCAACGCCCCTTTGGTATACTTCGTCTTTAGTTCTACCCCCTTTAGCACTACTGCACCATCAGAATTAAGAGCATCAATATGCAAGTTTTCATACGGCCCCAAAGCTGTTTTAATTGAAGTTGCTGCTAAAGTATAAGAGGAATATGTAAAAGGAATTTGGTCCTGTACAGTATTGGATGACAGCTTAACATCGTTCACCCCAATACCTATCGCTTCCGCAGAAAATAGCAAACTATCAGTTTTTCTATCTACCAGCTTCAAGTCTGCATCTAGTAATTGAAAATTCTGAATAGCTATTTTTTCTTTAAAATTTGATGGTGTAGATTTTTCAATAGCGGTGGTGTCCTTCGTTTGAAATTTCGCAATTACCCCGTCTATTTTTACAAGGTCGATGGAAACAGTACCATGCCTAAAATATTCCAAATACCCAAAACCGTCTAAGCTTAGACTACCAATTTTTGCAGTGTTCAACACAGATTGATGCATGAAGGTAATGTTCTCTAGACTAAGATGACTAGAGAGCAAATTCAAACTCAGTTCTTCATACTCCACTTGCAGCGTAGACACGAGTTCTGTTTTTAAAGCTTGAGCAATTTTGCCTTTTACATAAATATGTACTGCACTATATAGTACTATAAATAGCGTAATTGTTCCAAGTGTCCAAAAAATTTGTTTTTTACGTAAAATTGGTCTCAATGGAAATTTAGTTTTATTTTAGAATGTAAACTTCTCTAATTTATAGGCCAATCCACATCCCAATCCATTTTATAATTAACTGTAATAACAGTAATAGCGCCAAATGTCCCGAGAAATTGAGTACTTTGATTTAGAATTTAAAACACCAACCACTACATGATCAAAACAATACTTTTAATTGGTTACCTTATATTGACATTGTGGGCATTTGGAAGCATTGTTCTTCACGGTTCTAGGCCTACTAAATCGTTAAGTTGGTTATTAACTATTATAGCCATTCCTTTTGGTGGCCCTATACTATACTATCTCTTTGGGGTCAATAGACGAAAATTTCGTTTTTTTAGACTTAGACAAACAGAGAGGAGGCGCTTGTATGATGAGACCTATAAAAGCCTATCAACCACAGAAGACGACATTCATGTTCATGAAAACAAATACGAAAAGCTATCTAATTTAAATAAGAAAAACACATTTTTTCCTTCTTATAAAGGCAATAATGTCAACATTCTTAATGATGGAGAAGAAACTTTTGACGCCATTTTTGAGGCCATTAAAAATGCAAAATCTTTTGTACACCTACAGTATTATATTTTTGAAGAAGGCGAATTAACAGAACGGTTTTATGAATTGTTTAAAGCAAAAATTAAAGAAGGGGTCGAAGTGCGTTTAATTTATGATTCTGTCGGAAGTTTTTCCTTTAGAGGTAAAACAATAAAACGCTTTAAAGATATTGGGGTACAAGCTTACCCAATGATGCCCCTACGTTTTGGTAGCTTGCTCTTTACCTTAAATTATAGAAACCATAGAAAAATTTTGATTATCGATGGCTGTTTAGGATTTACGGGAGGCGTGAATATATCTGACAAGTACATAAAAAAAAGTTCTCCTCTTGGTATCTGGAAAGATTTACATGTACGATTAGAAGGCCCTGTGGTCAATAGCTTACACCGTATTTTCATCAAAGATTATCACTTTGCGAGCAGTAAAGAGATGCTTATCCATGAAAAGTACTTGCCTAATCTTAAACCTATTGGGGAAAGCACGGTACAAATAGTGGCTAGTGGACCAGATTCTAGACAACCTGCTGTGATGCAGCAGTATATTTCTATGATTAATAGTGCTACCACATCAGTCTATATTGCCAATCCCTATTTTATTCCAGGCACTACCGTATTACAAGCCATAAAAATAGCGGCCCTCAGTGGTATTCAAGTAAGTTTATTGATTCCTAATAAATCAGATTCATTAATGGCAAAGTACTCTATGTTCTCCAGGTTCGAAGAGCTTCTTGCAATTGGCGTAAACATTTATTTACGAGAAGACTTCTCGCACAGTAAAGTTATACTGATTGATAATGAAGTGGCGTCTGTGGGATCTGGAAATTTTGACTACCGAAGCTTTGAGCATAATTTTGAAGCCAACGCCGTTATATATGATAAAAAGATCACTGAGACTATTTGTAAAGAATTTACGGAATACTGTGAAATTAATAAAAGCTTAGATTACGAAACCTTTAAAAACCGCCCGCTTTACCAGCGTTTTATAGAAGGAATTGCTAAATTTTTTAGTCCACTACTCTAAATATTAAAGATGCATAAGAGTTAATAAATTCGTTGAACTGAGCAATAGCCTATGTAAGTTTGCTCTATATTTGCTTCGAATAATTTTTAAACAAATAACAATGAAAAAAATATTAGGTGTATTTGCAATCATTCTACTTGCCAGCATTTCAGCACAGGCGCAAAGTATTTCTAAAAATGCTTTAGGTCTTAGATTAGGAGACAATGACGGATTTGGCGGGGAGATATCGTACCAAAGATATTTAAAAGAAAATAACCGTTTGGAGTTTGATCTAGGCTGGAGAGATTCTAATAATGTAGACGCATTCAAATTAGTTGGTTTATACCAATGGGTAATGCCTATTGAAGGCAACTTTAATTGGTTCGTAGGTGCAGGTGCAGGTATTGGATCTTTTGATGCAGGAGAAAACGATGGTACGTTTGCTTTAATTGCAGGTGATATAGGTATTGAGTATAATTTTGATTTCCCTTTGATACTTTCTCTAGATATGCGTCCTGAACTAGGATTCAATGACAATTATTCTGATGATTTAGATTTAGATATCGCCTTAGGGATCAGATATCAATTTTAGATACATGAAAAAAGGAATTAAACATAAAAAGTGGCAATTAGCCACTTTTTTGCTTTTAGCACTAGCCACACTTATAATCTACGAAAATATGATAGAAAAAAATCCAGAACATATTATTCCAGATGCAATTCGTAAGGAAGCGGAGTTTGCCTTATCACACTATCCGGAATTAAGAAATACCCGCATCGAATTTAAATTTAAAAAGAATATTAAAAAATCAATCATGCAAGCTCAGCCTTCCTTTTTGAGCTTATTACGGCCTAAAAAGAAACGAAGCTACTATATTTTTATAAGTGAAAATTTTGAAATAGAAGGGCAGAAATTTGCTACTAAAGATATTCCTGAAAACGTTATGATAGGATGGTTAGGGCACGAGCTAGGACATGTCATGGACTATAGAAACCGTAGTAGCTTAAATTTAATCTGGTTTGGCATAAAATATTACTTTATAGATGCATCAATCAAAGAAGCAGAAAGAGCGGCAGATTCTCATGCAGTTGCTAAAAATTTAGATGGATACATTCTAGACACCAAAAACTTTATATTGAACAACACCAACTTATCAGAAATCTATAAAGCTCGAATTAGGAAATATTATTTATCTCCCGATGAGATTATGATTCTTGTAGAAGAACGTGACAAAGCAAAACAATAGTTACGTATAACTACTGTTTTGCGACAAATTCTTCCCAAGTTTTAAACTTCTCTTCATTCATTACCCGTTCCATTTTTACTTGCCCACCTTTCTTCTTATTGGCTCCACTCCATTCATGAAAAACAGAAGGAGACACCACATTCACTTTTACTCCTTTTAACGCCTTAGAACGAGCCACTCTATAGTTCTTATTCGCTTCTTTTAAATGTTCATCTAAAGCAGCTACGACCTCTTCGGTAACTAAATTGCTCTCACAACCCAGATACCAACTATGGTAAAAATCGTCCTCAAAACGTTTAGCACACAAAGTATATTCAGGTATTTTTACATTAAATACTTCCTCTATATGATTAACAGCATCGTCTAATTTATTTACGGACAACTGAGAACCGACAGTATTTAAAAAGAATTTGGTTCTTCCCGTAATTTTAATTTCTGCACGCGCTACATCCGTAAATTCAATGGTATCTCCAATAAGATAACGCCACGTTCCTGAAACAGTACTTATGATTAAGGCATAGTCCTGCTCTTTCTCTACTTCCGACAGTCTTAAGGTAGGAGCATCACTGGTCAAGGAACCGTCTTGATTAATGTATTCTGGTTTAAAGGGCACAAACTCAAAATAGATACCATTATTCGTTGCTAATTTCATAGCATCGGTTTCTGGCCTAGATTGGAAAGCTACAAAACCCTCTGATGCTAAATAAGTATCTATAACCGTAATAGGCTTTCCCATTAAAGCCATAAAACTTTTTTCATAAGGCCCGAAAGCTACCCCGCCCGAAGTATACACTTGCAAATTTGGCCAAATTTCATGTATGTTTTTTAAATTATGATCGGCAATCACTTTTTCTAACATTAATTCTATCCAAGAAGGTATACCGCTTAAAGCACCAATATCCCAATTTTCAGCATTATCAGAAATTTTTTGAACACGTTCATCCCAATCCTCTATTTGTGCAATTTCTTCCCCTGGTTTATAATAATCTCTAAACCAAAACGGAATATTACTTGCACTTATCCCACTTATTTCTCCTTCTAGATGCGTGTCTTTTTCGGTTAAATCTGTGGAACTCCCCAACATTAAAATTCCTTTTTCAAAAAATTCTGCCGGCAAATCAAAATTTGCTAGCGCAGATACTTGATCAATACCCGTACTTTTTATAGCAGCAATCATATCGTCTGTTACCGGTATTTTTTTGCTAGATTTTCCCGTAGTACCAGAACTTAACGCATAATAATCTGGCTTTCCTGGCCAAGTAATATTTTCCCCGCCTTCATGAAGTTTATGCCACCATTCTACATTCATTTTGTTATAGTCAAAGAACGGAATAGTTTCTGAAAACTGCTTAGACGTATGTTCAGAGGCTAAAAGTTCATCAAATTTATAATGAACTCCGAACGCTGTATCCTTTGCTTTATCAAGCAAATCTTTCAATACTTGTTCTTGCTCTTCTATTGGGTTAGACTCTGATGTTAGTATATCTTTTAAATCTATAATCCCTTTTATTACTGCTCCTAAAATTGCCATGCTGTCTGTTTTGTAATGTTGGTTAGAAAAAAATCGGTCAAGAAAATTCCCAGACCGATCCTTAAATATATAAAATATGTTAGTACCTAATGCCTAAGCATTAGCAACCTGCTTATCATGCTTGCCTTCTCCAATTTCTTCAATTACTTTGCTGATAAAAGCTGGTAAGTCGTCTGGATTTCTACTGGTTACAAGTCCGCTATCTACCACCACCTGTTTATCCATCCAAGTTGCCCCTGCATTTAAAACATCATCTTTAATACTTTTAAAAGAAGTGACCTCCCTATTTTCTATAACTCCTGCGCTGATTAACAACCAAGGAGCATGGCAAATAGCTGCTACTGGTTTGTGATTCTTAAAAAAACTTCTGATAAATTCTAAAGAATTTTCATCTGTTCTTAAGGTATCTGGATTAGCGACACCACCTGGCAATACTAAAGCATTGTAATCTTCTTCTTTAGCATCTTTTACAAGTTTGGTAACTGCAATGGCTTCTCCCCAGTTTTTATCTTCCCAACTTTTTATTTCACCTTCTTTGATTGAAATTATATCGACAGATGCTCCTTCATTCTTTAAGGCATTTAGGGGCTCAAATAATTCAGATTTTTCAAATCCGTCTGTAGCTAGAATAGCCACTTTTTTGTTTTGTAGTTTCATAGATATATTTTTTAATCATTAGTTTTTTACATACTACTCATCCGAGTATACCTTGTAAAATTACAACCGAAGCGAATAAAAAATGTGCTCTAACACATGTATAATGAACGCATAAGCAAAGAGTTAGCATTCATAATCATTAAAAATAATCTAAAAACGTGGGTACTACTCTAATGGAATTCCTCGCAAACGTTTAAACTGTTGATAGGCTCTTTCTATTTGTTCTTCTGGAGCTTTATCAAATTCTCTACCCGTGACTTTATAGACTTTTTGAACACTATCTAACTTTTCGTGCATCATAGCACGAACATACCTGTAATTAGAATCATCGATTAGATTACGAAGTTCTTTAGGATCATTTTCAAGGTCGTAAAGTTCCCATACATCAATATCATCAAAAAAATGAATGAGTTTATATTTTTGAGTTCTGATTCCGTAATGCTTTTTCACCATATGAAAGGCGGGATAATCATAGTAGTGATAATAGATCACCTGTCTAAAATCATCTTCTTTCATACTCCCGTCTAACAAGCCTTTAAACGATTCCCCTTGCATCTCTGAAGCGTAATTTGATATCCCTGCAAAATCTAAAAATGTTGGCGCAAAATCTAAATTCTGTACCATAGCGTTGATAGTGGTATTACCTTTAATCGTTCCCTGATATTGCATTAATAATGGAGTTCCAAAAGATTCTTCGTACATAAACCGTTTGTCAAACCAACCTTTTTCACCTAAATAAAACCCTTGATCGGAGGTATAGACAATTATGGTATTCTCTTCTAACTCATGTTCTTTAAGATAGTCTAATAACTGCCCTACGCCTTCATCTACAGCCGCAATCGTCGCCATATAATCTTGGAGGTACCGCTGCCCTTTCCACCTTGCCAAAGCTTCTCCGTGCAAATCTGCGGTATGGAGCGCATTATTTTTAGCAAGATATGCTTCATCCCAGGCTTTCCTTTGCGCTAAAGTCATCCGGTCAAAATCTATAGGCCATGGATTGTGAGCTAATGTAGTACTACCATATTCCTGCGTCATTTTTAAATCTTGACCCTCATACATATCCTTATAAATGGTTTGCAATTGTGCTGCACTTGCCAATTGATTCTCAAAAGTTGGAAAGTAAGTATCTGGAAGCGGAAATAAGACACTATCATATTTATTGGCATGACGAAGCGCAGGCATCCAATTTCTATGCGGAGCCTTATGCTGTACCATTAGAAAAAAGGGTGTGGTATCTTGCTTCCTGTCTTTTAACCAATCTAGAGCATCATTAGTAATAATATCCGTAGCATATCCTTCAATACGGGTCGTATCTCCGTTTTGAATAAAATCTGGATTGTAGTAGTTCCCTTGATCCACAATTATTTTCCAATCATCAAAACCTTCTGGATATCCATGCAAGTGCCACTTACCAAATAAAGCAGTTTGATATCCGGCCTGTTGCATCATCTTTGGCAATGTGGGCTGACTACCCTCAAAATGATCTCCGTTTTGCCTAAAACCGTTCATATGACTATGCTTCCCCGTTAATATTACCGCCCTACTAGGGCCGCAAATAGAATTGGTGACATAACTATGCTTAAAAAGCGCGCCATTCTCCGCAATCCTGTCAATATTAGGAGTGGGTGCTATTTTACCTATAGGATGACCATAAGCGCTAATGGCCTGCATAGCATGATCATCTGACATGATAAATATAATATTTGGCCTTTTCTTCTCTTTATTTTTTTCCTCATCAGCACAAGATGCCAACCATAAAACTAGAAAAGAAAAGACCAAATATTTCATTAAAATACTATTAGTTCAAGCTAAACGTAGCGGTTAAGGTAGCCTCTGAATTAGTCCCCACATAGATTTCAAAATCTCCGGGCTCTGCAACAAATTCTAAATTGGCATTATAGAATTTCAAATCTTCAGGCGTTAGCGTGAGGGTTACCTGTTTAGTTTCTCCTTTTTTAAGCATTACTTTTTTGAACCCTTTCAACTGTTTTACCGGTTGCGTAATGCTTCTTACCACATCTTTAAGGTATAGCTGCACCACTTCTTCCCCATCAAAATCGCCCGTATTTTTAACATTTACGGTAACGGTCAGGGGCTCATTTTGGTTTATTTGAGCAGCGTTTACTTTTAAATTACTATACTCAAATTCGGTATAACTTAATCCGTAACCAAAAGGTAACAAAGGTGTGTTTGGAGCATCTAAGTAATTAGATTTAAACTTTTCAAATTCGACCGTTGGTTGCGGTCTACCTGTGTTTTTTATACTATGATAGATAGGAATCTGACCCACATTTCGAGGCCAAGTAGCGGTTAATTTACCAGACGGATTGTAATCTCCGAACACCACATCTGCAATGGCGTTCCCTGCCTCTACACCAGGAAACCACACTTGAAGAATACTAGCCGGTAAAGCAAGCTCTTCTTCTAAAACCAAAGGCCTACCACTCATTAAAACAAGCACCAAAGGTTTCCCCGTTGCGACTAAGGCTCGTATCAATTTTTTCTGACTTTGAGGAATTGAGATGTCTGTTCTACTAGAAGATTCTCCCGTAAACTCAGTGGCTTCACCCACAACAGCTACCACCACATCTGCTTCTTTTGCTAAAGCTACAGCTTCAGCAAGCATAACTTCCGCACTGCGTTTATCTATAGTTACGCGTTCTCCAAATACATTAATTTTCTTGGCAAGTGCAGCGTCATCCGTAATATTGGCTCCTTTGGCATGAGAAATTATTGCATTAGGAGCTACATTTTTAAAACCTTGAAGAATAGAAACAGAGAGTTGCGGATCTCCAGTAGGTGCCCATGTACCTAACATATTGTCTTTACTATTTGCTAAATCGCCTATTAAAGCAATTTTGGCATTTTTTTGAAGGGGTAAATTTTTAGATTCGTTTTTAAATAATACGAATGATTTTTTTGCAGCCTCTCTTGCTAAAGCTCTATTTTCATCTTTCAGAATATCTTTAGCAGGTCGTTTTTTATCTATGTATTTATAAGGATCATCAAACAGCCCTAAATTAAATTTAGCCTCTAATATTCTACGGCAAGCAGTGGTAATTTCCTCCTCTGTAACTTTTCCTTCTTCCAGCGATTTTTTTAAGGTGGTCAAAAAACCTTCGCCCACCATATCCATATCTAAACCTGCCTTTAATGATAAAGCAGATACGGCTTGTAAATCTCCTAAACCATGAGCTATCATTTCATTGACAGAAGTATAATCTGAAACCACAAAACCGTTAAACTTCCAATCATCTCTCAGTAAATCTGTTAACAACCATTTATTTCCAGAGGCAGGAATACCGTCAATATCATTAAAAGAACTCATAACACTACCCACACCAGCATCTATCGCTGCTTTGTATGGCGGTAGGTATTCATTAAACATTTTGAGTCGGCTCATATCTACAGAATTGTAATCTCTACCTGCTTCTGCAGCTCCATAAAGGGCAAAATGTTTTACAGTTGCCAACATGGTATTCTTGGCCATAAGGTCTTCACCTTGATACCCCGTCACCATTGCTTTGGCAATCTGAGAACCCAAATAAGGATCTTCCCCGGCGCCTTCAGAAATTCTTCCCCAACGAGGATCACGAGAAATATCAACCATCGGAGAAAAATTCCAGTTAATTCCGTCGGCAGTAGCCTCTAATGCCGCGATCTGTGCTGTTCTTTTCATTAATTCCATATCCCAAGAAGACGCTAATCCTAAAGGAATCGGAAAGGTGGTTTTATAGCCGTGAATAATATCAGATCCAAAAAAAAGAGGGATTCCTAGACGTGTTTTTTTTACGGCAAAATCTTGTGCTGTCTTAATTTTCTCAGGTCCAGAAATTCCGAATAAGCCCCCAACCTGACCGGCTTTAATTTTTTCCTCTACATTAGAGCTTACCACAGAACCTGTAGCAATTCCGCCACCTGGAGTAACCAAGTTTAACTGCCCAATTTTCTCCTCAATGGTCATCTTTTTTAATAATGCCTCTACTTCTGGAATTGTACGCTGTGCTTGTATTGAAGGAGCTGCAAAAAATGCGGCTAGCGCTAAAATATGTAAGACTTTTAATTTCATTTTTACTATGCTATTTAAGATTGTAACTGACTTATTTTTTTTGTGCAAATAACCAAGGGAGTAATTCTGGCTCTGCGAATGCTGAATCCCAACTGTTATGATTAGCCTCACTATAAATGGTAACATTTGGATGCCCCCCATAGGCTATGATTTTCGAAGCCATTTCTAGGGATAATTTTGGATCTACAACATCATCTTTAGCGCCATGGAAAATCCACAAAGGCACTTTCTTTGCAAATTCTTCAGAACCTTTCTCATCACCTCCGCCGCAAATGGCAATTGCTGCCGCAAACGTTTCTGGCTTTCTATGCAAAATTTCGTAGGTGCCCATTCCCCCCATAGATAAGCCCATGACATATATTTGATCTTCTTTCACAAAAGGTTTTCCTGCCAACTCATCTACTAATTGCATCACCATATGCATGGCCTGTGTTGGTTTTCTATGGTATTTAAATTTCAAAGAAACAGGTCTTGATTTTCTATTCACCTTAGCATTTGACCAATAATCTTCTTTTGGGCATTGTGGGAAAACAATAATTGCAGGGTAGTTTTCTAAACTTTCTTCACTGGCAAATAATGCACTACCATGGGTTAATTGCGTTTCATTATCTGCACCACGTTCTCCTGCTCCATGTAAAAAAAACACGATAGGATATTGATTGGTATCTATGAAGTCTTTGGGATACATAATGCGATACTTTAGCGTATCTGCATCTTGAATAAAACTTTCTTTCTGATAGTTTTCCTCTTGTGCTTGTGCATAAAAAGCAACAAACAAAAAAAGCGCCGCGCAAGCTAGTTTTTTAATTTCCATAGGTGAATCCTAATTTAGTTAAGCCGACTTGTACCTCATCATTCTGCATGAATAACTGCCAAAGCAAACCGGTTCTATAATTTTCTATCATGATAATTTGTGGTCCTTGATCTATCGCTAGATAGGCATCAGCCACCCAATTGTATTGCGGACTAAAAGCATCATAAAAACCAGCGGTTCCTAAGAGCTCCTCTTTTTTTCCGTAGAAGTAATGTAATGCTTGTAAAGATTCCTCAGGAGTATATACTATTGAACTAATTGCAGCCGTAGGAGAAATAACGCCTAAATCATTGTTAGGTGCATGAGCTGCATATCCTAAGCTACCATCGGTATTTCTAGAATAGCTCGCCGTTAAACCCCAACAATCTTCGCCGTAGTCCTTGTAATTTCTAGGATTAGCAATAGCATAATTATAATTAATTTTACTATGATTAATACTAACCTCGCCATAGTTGACATAGGCGTCTGCAAGGCCATTTGGGTTTAATCCTAAAAAGGAATAGTGTGAGAAAAAAAGCGGACCTCCTAATTGTTCTGCCCCAGCGTGGTTCACCAATAATGGGAATCCATAAGCACTATTGGAAGACCTAAACGTACCGTTAGTAGCCCATCCGCCATCATATACAGATTTTGGTATGCTGTAATCAGGAGAGGCTGCGGCTAATACATAAGAAATTAACGTTTCGTTATACCCTTTCAAAGCGAGGTTAATAGCAAATCCGTTCGCGGGACTCCAATGCCAAAACAAGGCCTCTTCTTCCTGTGTATACCAATTCCATTCCACACCTTTCCAAAGTTCGTCTGCATTATTCGCTAATGCTTGTTCTGCTTCAGAGCCGTCTTTAAAGTATTCTTTTACACAGATAAGTCCTTGTACTAAGAAAGCCGTTTCTACTAAATCTCCACCGTCATCTAGCGCACTAAAAGGCTTTACTTTTCCTGTATTCCCATCTACCCAATGCGGCCAGGCACCGTGAAAACGATCTGCTGTATCTAGAAAAGCAATAATTTTAGTTAAGCGATTTACCGCATCTTCTCTTGATACATAGTTTCGTTCAATACCCACTAAAATTGCCATTAAACCAAAACCTGTACCGCCAATAGTTACCGTATTTGCATCATTATCCGGATCATTAGGATGGTATCTTTCTTTTGCCCCTCCAGAACTTGGATGTGCATAATCCCAAAAATATTTAAACGTTGTTTCCTGAGTAATATCTAATAACTCCTCATCTGTGATTGAAATAACAGGTTCTTCTGGAGTTACTGGAGTTTCCGGTAATTCTGATACCCCCGTAGGGCCTTGAGAATCACTTTTGGAACAAGAAAAAACAAGAACTAAAAAAGAAGATAAGAGAGTATATTTTATGTAATTCATCTGGGTAAAATAAAAGTCTTAAAAACAAATAATAGTTAGCACTGGAGCTCCTTATAAATTTAACACTTATTCTTTGGGCATCACATAGGTAAATTCCAAAGCATTTAAGCCTTTATGTACATCTTCATTTTTCATGAAATAATACCATAACATGCCACTTCTGTAATTTTCTATCATTACTGGAATTGGTCCTTGGTCTATGGCTAGATACCTAGGTAAGCTCCAATTATCTGTTAGGCTATACGCATCATAAGGGCCATATTTTCCTATAAGACTATCTTGTTCTGTATATAAATACCTTAAGAATGCTAAACTCTCTTTTGGAGTATATGGCATAGAAGATAAGGCTGCTGTAGGCGAAATAACTCCTAAATCATTATCTGGACGGTGACCAGCATATCCATTCATAGAATAACTAGAGGTAAATCCCCATGCTTTTTCACCGTATCCTTTAAATTTATTTGGATTAGCAACGGCATGCTTATAATGAATCAAAGCATGATTTTGATTCAGTTTCCAATAATTTCCATACTTATCTGATAAGCCTTTTGGATTTAGCCCTAAGTATGAATAGTGTGCCCAAAATAAAGGCCCTACTGGCGACTTATCATGCTCATAATGATTTAATTCTGTTTCTAAACCATAATAGGTTGTATCCTTGGCTATATTCCCGTTGGATGCCCAACCCTGATCATACACTTCTTTTTTAATAGGATGTGTTGGTGATGCTGCCCCTAAAATATACATGATTAAAGCTTCATTATACCCCCCTACTGGAAAGTTCATATCCCAACCATGGTTTGGAGACCAATGCCAATACAATACATTTTCACCTTTAGTATACCAATCAAATTCTACTTCTTCCCAAAGTTTTTGAATACGTTCTCTAATGGCTAATTCCTTATCATTAGATAAATTGAAATATTCTTTAGCCGTTAGCAATCCCTGAATCAAGAAAGCTGTTTCTACCAAATCTCCTCCATCATCTTTGTTACTAAAAGGCGCTGTTTTTCCTGAAGGCTGCAACCAATGAGGCCAAGCTCCATGAAAACGATCTGCCTTCTCTAAAAAGCTCAGCATTTTTTCATACCGCGCTATAGCTTGTTCTCTGGTGATAAAACCTCTTTCTACCCCTACAAGAATAGCCATTAAGCCAAAACCAGACCCTCCAATAGTAATGATATTTCTATCATGAGACGGATAAATACTATCTAAATGAATACGTTCTCTTGCTAAACCGGAGGTTGGTTCTGCACCCTCCCAGAAATAGTCAAAAGTTTGTCGCTGTATTTTGTCTAATAATTCATTGTCAGAAATTGTAGCTTCTTCTTTTTCTGAAGTCTTTATTTCTTTTTCATTCTTAGCCTTGCGGCCATTGCATCCCTCAACTACAGATACAACAGCCACTAAAACTAAACTCACTATCACCTTTACTAAAATCTTCATATGCACTATCAATGTATATTGTTATCGCTTTTACAAAAGCGCTCTAAATCTACTTTTATGGGGTAATTATTCTAATTCGCATTCATCACTGCGGTTACTTGCTCTGGAGTCAAAGCTTTATTGAAAAACCGCAATTCATCAATATAGCTAAGATCTGCACCATGACCCCATTCTGTAAATCTTGGCGCACCAGAACCTATAGAAACCAAATCGCAGTTGGCCCAACTAATTCCTGTTTCTGCGTTAGCAACGGCTACACCGTTAATATATACCACAGTGGTTGTCTCTGAGATTGTAAATGCTAAATGCACCCATTCTCCCGCCGCTGGATCAATATCTGCTGCTGTACCTCCGTCTGCCCATTCCTCTCCATCACCATTTCCAACATTAAGTTTAATACGTTGTAGGCCGTCTGCATTCTCCCTTAACAATCTAAACCCACTTGTACGCAAGTTTTGAATTTCCGGATAACCGGCATTTTCTGTATCTGGAGGGCCTACGGTTAGAATACCCGCTCTATCTGGAGTATCATTTACTTTATACCACATTGCAGCACTAAATTCTGGAGTAGTTAATCCTGTTGTTGGCACTGTCAAATACGAATCTATTGCTCCTGCATAGGCGTTGTCACCAACTTTAGCCTCGCCTGCAAAACCTGCACTACCAACAATTGCAGCTTCATTAGTACTAAATAAATCTATATGATCACCATCAAATGGCATGTAAAACATTTCCCCATCAAAAGTACCGGTGTATGTATTTGGACCTACGCCAGAATCATCTTGAATAATAGTTTCAATTTCTGCTTGAGAAAGCGATTTATTAAAGATCCTCAGTTCATCCATAAAACCTAAATCTGATTTATGATCCCAACCACTAAAATTAGGAGCACCAGACATAATAGATAATACCTCTACATCCGTCCAATCTATACCATTGAAAGGTACTTGCTGCACCAATTGCCCATCAATATAAACACTAGCCTCAGTGCCTGACACGGTAAATGCCATATTCACCCATTTACCAGCAGAAGGATCTACGTCTGCTGCCGCACCACCATCTACCCAGGTATTATCTGCGCCTGTTCCAGCGTTTAATTTAAAACGCTGTAAACCGTTGGCATTCTCTCTAAAAAAACGATACCCTGAAGTTAATACGTTCCCCCCTGAAGCATCTAATGGCGGACTCATAGCTAACAAACCTGCTCTGTCCGGAACTGCATTTACTTTCGTCCAAAAGACAGCACTAAATTCTTGTGTTTTTAAATCTCCTGCTGGAAAAGTCAAATACGAATCTATTGCTCCTGCATAGGCACTAGTTCCATTTAGCGCATCGTCTGTGAAACTTGGCGTACCTACTATAGTTGCAGATTGAAAGCTAATTAAATCTACATAATCACCATCAAAAGGCATGTAAAGTACTTCTCCATCATACTTTTTAACATAAGCAGGTACTTTTTCGAAGCTCACCGAATTTGTCGTAATTTTCCCTTCTATATCTGTTGCCGAAATTGTCAACACGTGAGTCCCATCTTCTAATCCACTATACAGCAAATCATCAATTAAAACCCGACGATAATCTTTAAAAGAGGTAAACGTTCCAATTTCTATATCGTCTAAAAGAACCGTAATTTCTTTTACTTCAATATCATCTGTAACTTCAAAATCAATAGTAATATCTGCCAACGCAGCTAATACGTTGACTTCAATGCCCTCTTTTGGGTAATTAATTTTTATAGCTGGAGCTGTTGCATCTACCCCTGGAGCTACTTCCGTAATCCCGTCTATACCCTGATCACAAGAATAGATAAAAAGTACTGCAACCAAAGCCAATAGACTGTATCTTAATTTTTTCATGGTTTTTGTTTTTAGTTGGATATATTACCTAATATTGGAAATTCATCGATCTGATTCTGATGGTATGTGACAAATGTTTTATCTGGAGTAAAAGTTCTTCCTTCGTAACTCAATTCATCATTTCTACCTAACCTTACCATATCAAAAAATCGTTTTCCCCATTCCATAGCCAATTCAGCGTACTTTTCATCTACGATTTGATCAAGAGTTACACCAGACAATGGGGGCATACTAGCACGAGCACGCACTAAATTAATAGCTTCATCTGCAGAAATTGAAGTTTGATTTGCTCCCTGCGTTATAGCTTCAGCATACATTAGTAGTGTTTCCGCATAGCGATAAACGATATAGTTTTTATTGCTACCGTACTCAACACGACCAGGAATTAATTGGTTTGTAGGCAAGTAGTGTTTTCCACTCGCAAAAATAGCTCTTGCGTTATCTGTTAAATTATCACCATCTCTTGTAGTTGATGAAACAAACGAAGGCAATGTAGCTTCTGTATAAGTAGACGTTGAAATAATACTATCAATCCCTTTTTGAGTAAACAAAACTGTGGTTTCTAAACGGTTTGTTTCTCCTCTATCTAACATAAATTTTACATATTTCATGCTAGGTTCAAAAAAGCCCCATCCAGCACTAGCACCAGCTACGCTAGGTGTCCACCCGTTTGGACCATAAGGAGCATACAAATGCCCTACTCTTTCGCCAGTACCACTATTGAAATCTGAATATTGAAATTCATATAAGGTTTCATTACTTAATTTACCTGGAGTTTTAAACAGCTCATAATAGTCATCCATAAGATTAAACTTTCCTGAACTAATAATTTCACCTGTAGCCTCTGCTACTGCTTGATAATTCTTCAATTCTTGATTCGCCAATGCTTTGATCTGTAAAGCTGTATATTTAGTTACACCACCCGGCAAATCTGTTCTTTCATTAGGTCTAAGGTTTAATAAGAACGGAATAGCCTCATCCATCTGATCCGATAAATGTTGCATCACTTCGTCTTTAGAAGGTACAGAGGTAACATCTGCAAAATCATTTAAATTAGAAGATTCTGGAATAAATACAGATCCGTACACTTGCGATAATTGAAAAAGCAGAATGGCACGCAAAACTTTGGCTTCAGCAATATACTGATTCGCCAATGCTACGCCATCTTCATCTGCAAATTCTTGATATCTAGCTATTTGCTCCATTCCTGTATGCGCTGCAATGATTTCACGATAATAGGTTTCCCATAAAGTTCTAGAACCAAAAAATGAATTATCATAAGAGTAACGATCTTGGTTTTTTAGGCCCTGTTGATCTCCGGCAGCATTTACATCATCACCTCTTGTAGAAACTACTAGCGGTTGTTCCCAACCTCTGTCTCCAACGGATTGATAAACTCCAATAAGGGAAAATATCATATCGTCCGTTTTAGAAAAATCTGTTCCACCAGCAAAATTATTATTAAGTTGTGGTTGATCTAATTCATCTGAACAACTTGAAATCACCATAGCTAATAGGGCAAAAAGTCCAAGTATTTTGTTTGTTTTTATATGCATCATAGCTGATTTTTTTAAATTTTAATATTAACTCCTAATGTATATACTCCAGGAATAGGATAGGTTTGGGCATCTACACCGTTTGACACCTCTGGGGTAAAGCCATTATATTTAAAGAATGTCAATGGCCTTTCTGCTGTCATGTAAAACCTAATATTAGGATTGAATTTTCCTTTTAAACTTGGCAATGTGTATCCTACAGTTACATTCTGTAATCGGATAAAATCTCCGTCTTCAACAAAAAAGCTATTCAAAAACTGATTGCTCCATGGATTACGTATACCTCTTGCAGAAGGATAGCTATTGGTAGTACCCTCACCATGCCATCTATTTATTGCAAAATCGCTATCAATATTAGCATCCGGCGTTTGACGTATTGCAAATCGTTTTGAGTTGGCAATAACATTACCCCCCTGACCAATAACATTTAATGAAAAGTCCCAAGCTTTATAGTTTAGACCTAGATTGAAACCAAAATTATAGGTTGGTAAATAAGAACCAAGATCTACTCTATCTTGTGCATCTATCACCATATCACCATTATGATCTACAAATTTAAAATCTCCTGGTTGTATGTAGTCAGGAATACCAGAAGTTGCAATTGCCGCTTGTGCCGCAGGATCTGCTGCTATTTCTTCAGGTGTTTGATAAACCCCTGCAACATCTAATCCAAAAAATGAGTTTATAGCACCTCCAACAACAGATCGTTGTTCGATATCACCACCAGAAGTTAAATTCTCCTGCCCAGCTAAATCTAAAATTTCATTATTTAAGGTTGAAAAATTACCTCCAATAGAGTAACTAAAATCTTCTGAAACTTGCTTACTCCAATTTACGGCCACCTCTATACCTGAGTTTTTAATAACTCCAACATTTTGCCTAGTTTCTCCTGGTACTAAAAGTCTTGATACCGGAATAATAGCATCTCTAGTTTCTCTAGAAAAATAATCTGTTTCAATTGATAAGTTGTTGTCAAATAATCTTGCCGTTAAACCCACGTTTGTTTCTGCAGTAACCTCCCACTTCAAAGCTTCAAAATCACTACTAGTAACTAAACCAGGATACCTCGTGTCTCCAAAAACACCATTTACCTCTGTAGATGTTATACCACCTGTACTAGCGTTTACATTAGCATTTCCTAATTCACCCCAGCTAGCTCTTAATTTTAAGAAATCAAAAACACCGTTAGATTTCATAAAAGACTCTTCTGAGATTACCCAACCTGCACCTATAGTTGGAAAGTAACCCCATTTCTCTTGATACTTGCTCGTACCATCTGCACGAAAAGTACCATACAAAAGGTATTTATTATCAAAATTATACGCTACACGGCTAAAATAAGAGAAGAAGTATTGACTTACTCCATCGTCACCAACACCATCTAAATCAATACTCTTCGCTAAATCTAAATAATACGATTCATCACCAATTCCTGTACCATTCGGAAAATTTAATCCTTTCACTTCTAATTGTTCAAAAGATCTATTTCTGAAAGAAGTACCTGCTAATACCGTCAAATTATGCTTTCCAAAATCATCATTATAGGTCAATGTATTATCCCATGTTTGCTCGGAAAAAGTTTGGTTTCTCTTCACTAACTCTGCATTCTCTCTAAAAGCATCTCCAATACCATAAAAATATGGAAGCCTAACCTCTCTAGTTTCCAATGCCTCAAAGTTGTGAGAGTAGGCTGTTCTTAAATTCAGCTTATCTGGAATTAATTGATATTCTAAATTAAAATTTACTAAGTTGTTTCTAATTTTATCTCTGTATTCTGAATTTTCTAGTAAAGGAAAAGGGTTCTGTGGTTGTCTGTACCCTAAATCCTGAGCATTTGCATAGGGCTTTGGATATGCCTCTGTTTTTGATTCATCTAAAACTGGCATTATAGGCACAGCAAAATACGCCGAACTAAATGCGGCATTTTCAGGACGATATGTTGTAGAGTTGCTAAAAATAGTAGAAACACCAGCCTTCAATCGATCACTAATATCTACACCAACCTTCGCGCGAATATTAAAACGTTCATAATCGTTTTTCATTTTCAATATTCCCTCTTGCTCAAACTGGCTTATTCCTAAAGAATACGTAACACTTTCTGTACCTCCAGTAACTCCTAGACTATGATTTTGTATCAATGCATGTCTCAATATTAAATCATACCAATCTGTATTGACATCTGGCACATTAGGATTTATTCTGCTACGTCCATAACGTTGCATTGCATTATCAATATAACTAGCTTCTGCAGCAGAACCAGATTCTCTAGCCAGTGTTGAAAACTGCTCAGCATTTGAAAGTTTGACCAAATTTTGAGCAATTTGGACTCCTTGGTAACCACTATACGTGATTTGCGCTTTCTGATTTACTTTTCCTGATTTTGTTTCGATTAGAACAACCCCATTAGCGGCCCTTACTCCGTATATAGCGGAAGCTGATGCATCTTTAAGAACTGAAATTGTTTCAATGTCTTCATTATTTAAAAAACCAATATCATCATAAAAAGTACCATCTACTACATATAAAGGATTAGAAGCCCCATCACCAGTATACGAACCTAGACCACGAACTCTAATGGTGGGTGCACTTCCAGGCGCACCGTTACTTACTACTTGTAAACCTGCAACTTTACCTTGCAACGATTGCATTGGAGCTCCAGATGGAGTCCTAGCAATATCTTCAGAGCTTACCGTAGTGATAGATCCTGTTAAGTCTGATTTTTTTTGAGTTCCATACCCGACAACAACAATTTCATCTAATGCTTGCGCATCTTCTTGCAATGAAATAGACAGCGTAGTTTGGTTGTTTACAGCAACCTCTGTTGACGTGTATCCGATAAAGCTAATGACCAAAACACCATCAGCAGAAACATTATCTAGAGTAAAATTACCATCAAAATCTGTTTGAGTACCGGTAGCGGTACCTTTTAATACTACCGATGCTCCTGGCAAGGGTATATTATCACTATCTGTTACTGTTCCTGATACAGCTATTGAAGTTTGACTGTATAAGAGCGATTGAAACAGCAAAAACGAAATCGTCAATATTACATTGCTTATTTTCATAGTTCTTTATTAAATTGAGTTAGAATGATGCTAAAGTATAAAACAAGCCTTGTTGTAGTGTTTGTTTCTAGATACATAATAACTACATCAAACTAATTTACAGCGTTAGATGCAGTGTTTACTGGGTAGTTGCTGTAGCTTGATGCACTGTTGAAGTTAAAATTTTAACACAGTGATGTAGTAATGATGTAACTTTAAAAATGCAAATAAGCCATATTTGAAGCTTAAATATGCTATTTATAAATTATTACACCATAAAAATTGAGGTATTGCTAATTTTAGGCTCCTACATTTCGTATTTGACTACCAATCCTTAAAAAGTTATTAGAAAGCTAGAAAGGTACTCTGATGTATCTATTTGTAGTTTTTTTCGCAATCGATATCTATGAATTTCGACCCCTCGGAGTGATATTCCCATTAATGGTGCAATCTCTTTAGAAGACAAGTTCATTTTAAGATACGCACAAAGTTTTAAATCTTTGGGAGTAAGTTTCGGGAACTCTTTAAGTAAACGTTCAAAGAAATCTTCGTGTAGTTCCTTAAAGTTGACCTCAAAACGTTTCCAGTCTTCAGAATCGTTCACCGATTTATCTAACTTTTTTATAAACGACCCATATCTTGATGAACTCGGAAATTTATCCTTATTCATGACTACCATGTTTTTCAATTCTAGAATAACCTCATTCTTTTTGGCAATATTTAAAGTAGTACTCGTTAACTCTTGCTGTTTTAGTTTTATTTCTTTCGCAAGTTTTTCCTTTTCCAAGTTGGCTAAATGCTCCTCTTGCTTGCGGTCCATTTTTTCTTCGAAGCTCCTCTGTCTTCGCTCTAATTTTTTCCGATTATAGCGCCTAACAAGAAAGATAATCATTAGAAAAATTAATGCATAAACAACTTTACTTACTACCGATAAATACCATGGAGGAGCAATGGTAAATGAGATCATCCTTGGTTCAGAAATTTTACCATCAATACTTACTGTGGAAATATTAACCTCATAAAACCCATGTGGCAAATTCTGAAAATGAAAGGTACCGCTATCTATATAACTAGCTTGTTCCTTAGCACCTGACAATTCGTAAAAATATCTAGGCTTTGTTAAATTAGGAGAAGCTACTTGAAAGCTTATATTTTGAGAATTTTTGTAATCAATCTGAAAGTTTTCTTTCACTAAAGAAAAACGATGTTCTTCATCCTTAAAATAACTAAGTTGTGGTTTAGGAACCTTAAAATTATCAAGGTAGCTGTTTAATTTCTTCAAGTTTATTTTAGCAAACCCATCATTAAGAGTGAGCATAAAAATAGAGTCGTTTAACTTTACCACATTCTCCGCATCGGGCACTAAGCGTTTCTTAAGTACATTCTCTGCAATAGATAGGTTTTCATCTCTTAGGTTCGTATAAAAAATTTCTTTACTATTCTCATTATCTATAAACCAAAAGTAATCGCCATCATTATAAATAAGTTCATTCCCTTTATATTTTACGAAGTCTTCAAATACTTCAATTTTATTTAGAATTGCATTATACGCATACCAGATGCCATCTGCATATAATACAATCTGATTTTTTACATTATATACCTTGACATTATAGTTATTAGGTATGGCATCGTGAACAAACTCTTGGATCTCCTCTACACTATCTAAGGCTTTATTGAGTCGCAATCGAAAAAACCCTTTATAAGGGTGCGCGGCCCAAACAATATGTTTAGATTCAAAACACAATTGTTTTACAGGAAATTGTACGCCATTAATAGGCTGAACCTCCCAGACGCCTTCTGTATTTTTCGAGAATTTAGAAATCCCTATATACGTACCTTGAAGGTAACTGTTATCATCTTCCGGAACCTTTACAATCTGGTAGCCACCCGAAACCGAAGAAACTAATTCCAATGTATTTTTAGACACTTTAAAAGTCCCCGTATTATGGCCTGCAAATAGTTCATTATCAATAACCTTTAAATCCCATACATGGCCTTGAGAATTTTCTACAAATTGCAACGCATCATCCTCAAAAAAATAAATTCCAGTATTGCTCCCTATATACAAAACATCATCTACGTAAGCAATATCATATATAGTCCCTACAGCGCCAGAAAAATCTGTATAATAGGTAATGGGTGCATTTGTTCTTATCCGATCTATACCATTGTCCAAGCCCAACCATAATTGGTTATCATAGTGAAAAATAGACAATACCGTATTATTTTGCAATCCTGTTTCTCTATCTAGATTGATGTAAGAATCTTGCACTGTATCATAAAGAAACACTCCTTTCTTTATCGTCCCAAAAGCAATCTTATCCTTTGGATAAGGAACAATATCATTAAGTTGGTGCTTTTTTAATTCTTTATTTATAGGATGATTCCATTCTTGTAGAATCCCATTTTCAAATACATAGCATCCATTAAGTTTTGTACCAATAAAGAGTTTATGGTCAATACTTGCCATGGCTATAATGGTCTTACCCAAAAGTGCTTCTAGATTGGAAAGAGAAATAAACTGCTTGTCATGCAATTTATAAATTCCTGTTCCTCCGCCTGCAATATAAAGTTCGTTATCATATGCGGCCATATCTGTAACAACTCCCTCCACATCAATTACCTCGATCTTATCATCTTTGTACTTATAAACAGTAGAAAAAGATCTAAAAAATATGGCATCATTGAAAGAAATTATTTGCCAAAATTCCTCATTGGTAAAGGTGTAATTTTGAATTAAGTGAGTTAAAGACGTATAATCCAAGAGACCAAACTCATTCTTCTGCCAATATCCAAACTCTTCGTATGAACCAGTGAAAATTTTATCATCTATAACACTAACAGACCTTATAATGGTATTATTGGGCAGTTTATTAAGTACCCATTCTTCTCCATTATAATAGAGTAAGCCTTTATTGTTTGCGGCATAAAGTGCCCCAGAGTCATCGACTGCCACATCCCAATTCTGACTAGCTGCTTGATAATCAAATATTTTATAATTGTAAATTGGAGGCAATACCTTTTGTCCAAAAAGTGCATTGGAAAATGATAACAGGAAAAAAATAATACTGTAATAACACTTCATTTTGCAATTAAATTATTTAATGGTACTTCTTAAAATGGAGATAGATATTGGTAATACATTAGATTACAAAAATACTAAATCTATAAACGAAAAAAGACGCTTAAATTAATTAGCGCCTTTACATCTAAATGGTACTTATTCCTTATTTAAATCCGAAGTTCTTTATTCCCTCATGACTAGTTTTAATAACCTCTAATGGCTTCATATCATCAAAGGTTATATCTTGTTCGACCATATAATATTCCATCCCTGAAAGGTCTTTCTTTGCTAATATTTTAGCAAAATCTATTATTCCCGTACCAACAGGGGCAAACCTACCTTGCTCATCCATATCTTTTACATGCCAGATTTTGAAACGTCCTGGATATTTTTCAAAATAAACTAATGGATCTGCCCCGGCTTTTGTAACCCAGAAAAGGTCCATTTGAAAATTCACAAATTTAGGATCTGTATGTTCCAACATATATTCAATAGGTACAATCCCATCCGAATCTTTCTTAAATTCAAAATCATGATTATGGTATAATAACTTAAGCCCTGCAGCATGTGCTTTTTCACCTAAGGTATTTACAATTTTCGTTAAGTTTTCTGCTCCACCCGTCATACTCATAGTACTCGTGGCATCATCATAATGAAATAATCCCATTGGAGGAATTGGCACTACAAAATATTCAAACCCTGCAGCTTTTACATTAGCCATCATTGCGTCTGCATTTTCTAACGTTACATCACTATGGTGTGTACTTACAGGAACAAGTTTTAAGCTATCTAATAATGCTTTAAAATCTGCTGGAGACATATTGTAAAACTTACCTTCGCTATATCCGGCTGCTTCTATATTTTTATACCCAGCGTCTGAAACTGCTTTCAGGGTAGCTTTGGCATCTACTCCCATATCATCTCTAACCGTATAAAGCGCTAAGCCTCCAAAGTTACTTTCTTCAACAACCTCCAGAGTACTTTCTGAAGTTTCTAGTTTTTTTTCCTCCTTACAAGAGGTGAAAAATACGGTCAATGATACTAAAACCGTATAGATTGCTATTTTTTTCATGAATAAATATTTGAGTTTATTTTTAAGTGGATAAACTAAGATAATTTATTATCAAGAGAATATGGCTGAATATTTCTAATAATCCCAATTTAAATCTACTATAACGATTGATTAAGAGTATAGCCATTTTTAAAGAGAATGGTCTTTATATCAAAAATAAGGACGTTTCACCCTTAAGAAAGAAAGGGCCAGAAATGCACCTAAAAAGGGTCATTATATAAAACCAAAAAAGCCTCTACATTTCTGTAAAGGCTTTCTGTCGCTCTGCTCCCCCTCTTGGGCTCGAACCAAGGACCCTCTGATTAACAGTCAGATGCTCTAACCAGCTGAGCTAAGGAGGAGTGTACTCTATCGCGTTAGCGGCTGCAAATATAATTGTTTTTTCAAACTAGCCAAACAAAAAAAATAGAAATTTTAATTTTTTTTTTAATTGCTCTAAAACCTTAGAAAAAACGTTTGATAATATTCCAAATATCGTTTCCAAAAATAACTGCCATTAAGCCCATAATAATCACAAAACCAATTATTTGCCCACGCTCTAATGTTTTTTCGCTCGGAGCTCGTCCAGAAATCATCTCATAAAGTAAAAACATTACATGTCCGCCATCTAAAGCAGGAATCGGTAATAAATTTACGAATGCCAACCAAACAGAGAACATAGCCATAAAATTCCAGAAGAACATCCAGTTCCATTGTGGAGGCATCATTTCTACGATTCCAATAGGTCCTTTAACGGACTTATACGCCTCTGTTTTAGGTTTGAATATAATTTTAAATTGTTTGATTTGCTTTGTAAGCACGTTTATAGTTTCATTAAACCCTGCTGGTATTGCTGCAAGAAAACTATATTCATCTGTCACTATTAAATCATCAGCATTTAAATAGACACCAATTATACCTTCTTCTGGCACTACTAAGTTTAAGTTCTCTATACGATCATTTCTATTTACTGCTAAAGCAATAGATTTTCCTTTTGAATTTCTAATGGCCGTTGTAAAATCGTTCCAATATTCACTAGGCGTATTATTGATCGATATAATTTGATCTCCTGAAACAATACCTGCTTTAGCAGCTATGGAATTTGGGACAACACTATCTATAAGTGATTTTTGTCTATATCTTAAAAAATTTTTTCCTTGTGTAGATAGTACTTGCTTAATTCCTTCATCAGGAACCGGAAAGGTAACTTTTTGCCCTTCTCTTTCTACCGTAATCTCATCTCCTAATAAGATATCTAAAGTAGCATCTGTGAACTTCTTAGATTTTACACCATCAATAGATAAGATTTTATCTCCCGTTTTTAATCCAATACCTTCACCTATAGAATCTACTAAAATTCCGTATTTTAAATTATCTGCAGGAATATAACTATCTCCATTGGTTACTATAAGCATGGTATAAATAATCCAAGCTAGAAAAAAGTTAACGGTAACCCCACCCAACATAATGATTAAACGTTGCCAAGCTGGTTTAGAACGAAATTCCCATGGTTGCGGTTCTTTCTCCATTTGTTCCGTGTCCATGCTTTCATCAATCATGCCCGCCATTTTCACGTAACCTCCTAATGGCAACCATCCAATACCATATTCCGTATCTCCAATTTTCTTTTTAAATAAAGAGAACTTGACGTCAAAGAATAAGTAGAATTTTTCAACTTTAACTTTAAAATATTTTGCGGGAAGAAAATGCCCCAACTCGTGTAAAATAACTAGTATTGATATTATTAATATAAAGGTAAGTATCTGTGTAACTACGCCCATTTAGTGCTAATTTTAACTTTTTTGTGCGCCAAAAGTAAGCTTTTAGAAGGTCTAAAAAAAGTAAAGTATATTCTGCTCAAATGTTTTAAGAAATATTTAGCAGCAAAACTCAGGAATGTCTTGAATGGTTAAGACCACGTTAGTATCTTTGCATAAAAAATATGCGTTCTTTTTTTGCAAAGTATAAGTTATTCGGAATTGTTTTTCTCTGCTTGTCTGCCGTAATCATGTATTTGTTTTATAACGCCCTGCAACCAAAAAAAATACTTCCCATTTACCAACCTGCAGATTTTAATCCAGAATTGGTAGACACGTCATTACTCCACGTAAAAAAATACCACACCATAGGCAATTTTTCTCTGACCAATCAAAACGGAGCACTCATCACTAATGACACCTACAAAGACAAAATCTACATAGCCGATTTCTTTTTTACTACCTGCCCTACTATTTGTCCAATTATGACAGATAACATGGGGACGATACAACAAGAAATTTTAGACGACGACGAGGTGATGTTGCTTTCTCATTCCGTAACTCCCGAAATTGATTCTGTGGCACAACTAAAAGCTTACGCTATTAAAAAAGGTGTTGTCGATAGAAAATGGAACTTAGTTACCGGAGATAAAAAACAAATTTACAACCTAGCCAGAAAATCTTATATGGCCGTCAAGACTGATGGTGATGGTGGCCCATTTGATATGATACATACAGAAAATTTCATGTTGATTGATAAAGAGCGTAGAATTAGAGGCACTTATGACGGTACCAATCCTGAGGAAATAGAGAAACTTCTGGAAGATTTAAAGGTTTTAAAAGATTCTTATAGAGACAAAGAAGCCTCTAAATGAAATTAATACTCTTTTATGACTTCAAAGGTCTCTATTTTATTGATTTTCCTTATTTTTGTTCTTAATTAAAATCAATCTAAATAAACATTGATCAAAACGGTAGCACAATTAAAGCGTGGAGAACGAGGCATCATCAAAGAATTTGCAGATGACATCCTGCCTATCAAGTTACTTGAACTTGGCTGCCTGCCAGGCAATGAAGTTGAATTATTGCAAGTTGCTCCTCTTAAAGATCCTATCTACATCAATGTAAACGGATCGCACATAGCCATACGTAGAGCAATGGCAGAACTCATAGATTTAGAAATCATAGATAATACTACCTTTTTATAATGAGTAAACAAATTAAGGTAGCATTAATTGGAAACCCGAATACAGGAAAAACCTCTGTTTTTAATCAATTAACAGGCTTAAACCAAAAAGTAGGGAATTACCCAGGAATTACAGTAGAAAAAAAAGAAGGGGTTTGTAAGTTACCACGTGGTGTTAAAGCACACATTATAGATTTACCCGGTACGTACAGCCTTAATACAACTTCATTAGATGAGAGTGTTGCCGTAGAACTTCTTCTAAATAAGAACGATAAAGATTTTCCTGATGTTGCAGTAGTAGTAGCCGATGTTGAAAACTTAAAAAGAAATCTTCTTCTTTTCACACAAATTAAAGATTTAAAAATTCCGACCATATTAGTAATTAATATGGCTGATAGAATGTCTAGAAAAGGAATTACCATAGACATTCCCTTATTAGAAGAAAAATTAAATACTAAAATAGCATTAGTAAGTACCCGTAAAAAAATTGGAATTGAAAAACTTCGCGAACTTATAACCGATTACAAATCGCTTTCTATAGAACCAAATATAGATGCTACGGTTATTTCTCCTGAATATTTTGACCGCTTACGCAGTGCGTTTCCTAAAGAAGACATTTATAAATTATGGCTTGTAATTACGCAAGACGTTAACTTCATGCCTATTGAAAAAACACTTTTTCAAAACGCAGCTTCTTTCGCTACAAAATCTAAACCAGAGCTAAAACGCTTACAACAAAAAGAGACTATTTTAAGATATCAATTTATAAATGGTATTCTTAAACAAACGCATAAAATAGACTTAAATGCTGCAAAAGGACTTAGAGCTAGCTTAGACAAGTTACTTACTCATAAAGTTTTTGGGTATGTTATTTTCTTTCTCATCTTACTTACTATTTTCCAAGCTATATACGTGTGGAGTGCGTACCCTATGGAGTTTATCGAAAATTCTTTTGCAAGCGCTACAGAATGGGTAGAAAACTCATTACCTCCAGGCGTATTTACAGATTTAATTGCCGAAGGAATTTTAGCGGGTATTGGTGGTATTGTAATATTCATACCGCAAATTGCATTTTTATTTCTGTTTATATCACTGCTAGAAGAAACTGGCTACATGAGTAGAGTTGTATTTCTAATGGATAGGCTGATGCGCCCATTTGGATTAAGCGGTAAGAGTATTGTACCTCTTATCTCTGGAACGGCATGCGCTATTCCTGCAATTATGGCAACTAGAACTATTGAGAACTGGAAAGAACGTCTGATAACGATATTAGTAACTCCCTTTACTACCTGTTCTGCTAGACTCCCTGTATACCTTATCATAATTACCTTAGTAATTCCTGATGGCCGATTTTTTGGGCTCAGTTATCAAGCATTAACCCTAATGCTACTTTATCTATTAGGTTTTTTCACTGCCATTATTTCTGCCATGATCTTGAATAAAATATTGAAGATTAAAAGCAAATCGTTTTTTGTTATTGAAATGCCTAACTACAAGCTACCGCTTCTAAAAAATGTAGCTTATACGGTTTTGGAAAAAACAAAAAGTTTTGTATTCGGTGCCGGTAAAATTATATTAGCGATATCTATTATCCTATGGTTTTTAGGATCAAACGGGATCTCTAATGAATTTGAGAATGCAGAAGAGATTGTTACAAACAAAATAAACACATCTGGGTTATCTGACTTTAACCAACATGCTATTGCCTCAGAATTAGCTAGCTACGAAAGAGCTTTAAATGATAGCATCATAGAAAAAGTTTACACTATTGACCAACTTGCCATAACGGACTCTATTGCTGCGAAGTCTACCAATTTATTTGAGCACGCTAAGAAGCAAGAAATATCTAGCTTTAAATTAGAAAACTCCTATATGGGGTATATGGGCAAGGCCATTACACCTATTGTAGAACCTCTAGGTTATGACTGGAAGATTGGTATTGCCATATTAACTTCCTTTGCTGCACGAGAGGTATTTGTAGGCACATTAGCAACTATTTATAGCGTGGGTAGTGATGAAGAAGAAACTATAACAAACCGTATGGCTGCAGAGATTAACCCTGCAACACAAATGCCCTTATTTAACCTAGCTTCAGGAATTTCATTATTGTTATTTTACGCTTTTGCCATGCAGTGCGCGAGTACTTTAGCAGTAGTAAAAAAAGAAACAAATACTTGGAAATGGCCAATGGCACAATTAATTTTCATGAGTGTGTTTGCCTATATCGTATCCTTAATCGCTTATCAAATATTGAAGTAATATGGAACTATTACAAAACATTTTAATGTACGCCACCTTACTCATCGCAGTGGGGTACGTAGTGAAAAAATATTTCTTACCTAAAAGATTATTTTCATCTAAGAAACAAGCTACAAAAAGCTGTGGATCAAGCGACTGTGGCTGCCATTAATTTGGTAGTTAAAAAATAAATATTCCTTTAGGCAACTATTTCAAACTTAGTAGCGTCTATTGTTTTAGAGAAGATGATCTTATAAATACAAAGATCATTAGCCTATAAAACAGTTAAATAAGTATTAAATAGCTCACAAGAAAATCAAAAAGTTGCTTATTTAATGCCTTTGTATTCCTTGTTTTGTTTTGGCTCACTTAAAACAACACTATGTTCAAAACTACTACACTTGGATTATTTTTTATTTTATTACTTTCCGTAAACTACAACATTGCGCAAACTATTAGCGCTAAAGTTATAGATTCTGTTACCCAAGAACCAGTCCCATTTGCGACCATACAATTTGCAAATGACATGGGCGTAATCACCAATGGGGAAGGCACTTTTACTATTCTTCTAGATACTAAAAATAAGGTAACAGATTCTTTATTTGTTTCTAGTATGGGCTATAAAACGTACAAAACTACCTTAGGAGAATTTAAAGATTCTATACTAACACTAAGTCCTCAGAATATTGAATTAAAGAACGTGGTGGTCTCTAACAAAAACTATTCTGCAGACGAGATTGTTGATTTTATAAAAGATAACGTAGATAAAAACTATACAAAATCATTTACCAAGAAAAGACTCTTTTTTAGAGAGCACTACCACCAATATTTGAACAGAACTAATTATTCAAATTTTGAATCTACTATTGACGCTTTCAATAAGAATTTTGTTGATGAAATCATAAGTTCTGTGCCCCGAAGTGATGATTATTATGTAGAAGTATTATGCGATTTGTATGGCACTTACAACAGTGGAAAACAGAAGATTGATGTTATTAAGGCGTCTAAAATGTATGATAAAAACAGTGAGATAAACCTTGATCAACTAGAAGAGCGTATGGAGAAAATTCTAAAAGAGAATGTAAAGCCTGACTCCTATTTGAAAATTAAATCGGGCATATTCGGAACAAAAATTGACAATGAAGAACTTTTTAGAGCACAAGTAGATTCTAGTGACGTAGCCGCATTAAATAAGAAATTAGAGGAAGATAAAAAACGCAAAGAAGAACAGAAGTTACATTTTGCGGCAGGTAGAGCGAATAAAATATCGACCCTTTATGAAGATCTGTTTTTTATGAATGATTCCAAGCTTAATTTCTTGTCAAAATCTCGAAAGTATGATTTCTCCATTCGTGAACTCACATATCTAGGTCAAGATATTGTTTATATTTTAGATTTTGTTCCTAGCGGAAATGCTGATTACAAAGGAACTCTTTATGTAAATGCTGATGATTTCGCTATAGTGAGAGTGGATTATGAAAACGTAAAATCTTTAAAATCATTTAAACTACTAGGAGTATTCATGAATGATTATCTAGATAAAGGTAAAATGATCTTTTATAAGGGGCCAGACGATAAATATAACTTAAGATACATTGAAAAAGAACACGGCGGAATGGGCGGCGCAAAACGTCCTTTAAAAATAATAGAATACAATAAAGTAGTTAAAGGAAAGAATAAACAAAACGAATTATCATTAGATTTTGATTTTGCTGCGACAAACATTAATAGCTATGAAATTGTAATTTACGATACCGAAGAAATTAGCAGCAGTACTTTTGAAGGTAAAAATTTTGACAATAAAATTACGCCCACGTATTTAACCCGTTATGATCCTGAGTTTTGGAAGGGGTACAACATCATAGAACCCAATCAAGCAATAAAAACATATACAGCAAAAGAAGAATCATCAAAATAAACTCCACATCATAAACGTTAAAAATATCTTAAAACATATACGCTTCTGTAACGATTAAAAATAGCATAAGTCTTTCATGCATAATCATCAATCATGAAAGCCACCATCACCACTATTTTTCTAATCATTAGCGCGCAACTGTATATGCATGCGCAAGATTCTACCACGGTAATCCCTAAACGGATGTATACCACAAAAGCCTTAACCTCAGAAAACGGTCTCTTTATAGATGGCATTATTGATGAGGAAGCATGGAATACCGTGGCCTGGGATAGTGACTTTATTGAACAGCAACCCGACGAAAATACGGCACCGGATCATCAGACTAAATTTAAAATTGTCTATGACAAAAATTACATTTATGTAGCTATCCGGTGCTTAGACACTGGTCCTGATAAAATTGTAAAGAGGCTCTCCCGTAGAGATGGCTTTGAAGGAGACTGGGTAGGTATATTCTTTGATAGTTATAATGACAAACGAACATCGTTTAATTTCATAGTCACAGCCGCGGGAGTAAAAGGAGATGAGTTTTCTACAAATAATGGAAATGATTCTGATGAAAGTTGGAATCCTATTTGGTATACAAAAACCAGTATTGATACTGAAGGCTGGTCTGCTGAAATGAAAATCCCGCTGAGCCAATTAAAATTTGGTAAGTCTCAAGAACAAGAATGGGGCTTGCAATTAATGCGAAAATTATTTAGAGAAGAAGAACGCTCTATATGGCAAAGAGTACCACAAGACACCCCTGGTTGGACCAGTGAATTTGGTATTTTAAGAGGATTAATAAATATTGAACCACAAAAACAGTTAGAAATACAACCGTATACAATTGCAAAATTTGAGACTTATGAAGCGGAACCAGGAAACCCGTTTAAACAAGGAAATGACACAAAGTTTACAGGAGGCTTAGATGCCAAAATTGGAATCACCAATGATCTTACTTTAGATCTAACTATTAATCCTGACTTTGGCCAAGTAGAGGCAGATCCTTCTGCGATTGCTTTAGATGGTTTTCAAATTTTCTTTGAAGAACAGCGGCCTTTCTTTGTAGAAAACAAGAATATTTTTGACTACACAGTATCTCGCTCAGAAGCCGGGAATACGTTTGGCTCTGATAATGTATTTTACTCAAGACGAATAGGAAGAAGTCCGCAAGGCTACCCAAATACAACCGATGGAGAATTTGTAAATCACCCTGAAAACACGGAAATTATTGGTGCCGCTAAGTTCAGCGGAAAAACTAAAAATGGATGGTCTATTGGTGTTCTGGAGAGTGTTACTGCCAAAAAATATGCGGTTATTGATAACAACGGAGCTCAGAGAAAAGAGCTTGTAGAACCACTGACTAATTATTTTATAGGACGGTTACAAAAAGATTTTAATGATAGAAATACTTTTGTTGGCGGTATGTTTACGGCAACAAATAGAAACAACCTACCCGATAATTTAAATTTCTTACACGAGGCAGCGTACACCGGTGGTTTTGATTTTAAACACCAATGGAATGATAGAGATTGGTACCTAGGAGGCAATTTACTTTTTAGCCACGTCACGGGTAGTACAGAAGCTATAACAAGAACCCAACAATCTATTACCCACTTGTTTCAAAGAGCCTCTACCAGCTATTTAAATGTAGATGAAAATGCAACGTCTCTAACCGGAACGGGCGGTAATTTGCAAATAGGAAAAGTTGGTAATGGTCATTGGAAATTTGAGACTGGCGCTACATGGCGTTCTCCAGAATTGGAACTTAATGATGTGGGCTTTCAAAGGCAAGCAGATGATTTAAGACATTACACTTGGGTAGGATACCAAACACTAAAACCAGATAATACTTTTAGAAGAGTAGGGATTAACTATAACCATTGGAGTGTTTGGGATTTTGGCGGCAATCATAACAACTTGCGTTTTAACACCAATAGCTGGCAAAATTGGAAAAACAATTGGTTCTCTAATGTAAGTTTTAATTACGCACCCACACAATATGATAATTTTGCCTTAAGAGGCGGACCAAGATTAAGAAAATCTTCTGAGATTAGCTATGCAAATGGCGTAGAATCTGATGGTAGAAAAAAACTACAACTAAGCGTATTTCAATCAGGCACAAAAGGCACAGACAACTCCTATAAAAATTATGAGATTGAGTTTGGCGTTCGGTACCAACCCATAAATGCTTTAAGTATCTCTGCTTATCCCAGTTACGGAACCAATAAAGACCAATTACAGTTTGTAGATAACATAGCGTATGATGGCGGCACTAAATATATTAATGGCACCGTAGATCAAGAAACCATAAGCATGTCTTTGCGCATAAACTACACCATAAACCCTAATTTATCGATACAGTATTGGGGCCAGCCTTTTGTCTCAAATGGTGTATATTCTAATTTTAAAGAAATCGCAAATCCTTTAGCCAATAATTTTGAAGATAGAATAGCATCTTACACGCCTAATCAAGTTTCTTTTGACAATGGTAGCTATAATATTGATGAAGATATGGATGGCTCATTGGATTACAGCTTTGACAATCCAGACTTTTCTTTTACCCAATTTAGGTCTAACCTTGTGGTACGCTGGGAATATAAGCCTGGTTCAGAAATATTTTTGGTCTGGTCACAAGACTTATCTAGTGGCGGCAATCCTAATGATGGGTTATTTGCAACGTTAGATAAAAATCTTTTCGGAGACTTACAACCTAAGAATATTTTTCTATTAAAAGCAACATACCGTTTTGTCTTTTAAACGGATGGTTCAGAAATAAATAACCCATTTAAAACCCACAAACAAGTGAGAGTTAAAGAAAATTTTAGTATTGTAGATGCAATAAAAATTTAATACTTTCAGGACTCAAATTAAAAGAGGGTAAAGATAAATTCCTAAAAAGAATTAAATAGGATTATAGACAAGCTCTTTTTTGTATCATTTAAAATGACACTAAACTAACTCTTTATGAAATCCTTTTATTCGATTAGCTTTTTACTAGCCACTTTATTTGTAAATGCACAAGGAACTCAATTATTAAGGCAGCCTTCAATTTCTGATACAGAAATAGTCTTTGTATACGCAAATGATTTGTGGAAAACCTCCTTAAGTGGTGGGGAAGCTATTCGACTGACGAGTAATGAAGGGTATGAATCTAATCCACATTTTTCTGAAGACGGTAAGACAATTGCTTTTACAGGAGAGTATGATGGAAATATTGATGTATATATTATTCCAGCAACAGGGGGAGAACCAAAAAGACTAACATATCATCCATCTGCTGATTTTGTAGAAGGCTGGACCCCTGATGGTGAAGTTTTATTTCGCTCCGGAAGAGAAAGTAAGCCCACCGTAACGAATAAATTATACAAAGTTTCAACCGCCGGCAGTTTCCCTACGGCTATTGATATCCCAAGAGCTGCTTATGGAGAATTTTCTGAAAACGGAAAATATATTGCTTACACCCCTATTGCCTCTTGGGATCCCGAATGGAGAAATTACCGAGGAGGGCAAGCAATGCCTATTTGGATTGTAAATATGGAAACCAAAGAGTTAATTACAACACCCCAGCCCACTAAAGAGCGTCACTTATATCCTGTATGGTTTAATAATAATGTTTATTACTTGTCTGAACGTGATTACGCAAGTAATATTTGGTCTTTTGACCCTATTACCAAAAAAGAAAAGCAAATCACATTTCACAAAAAATTTGATGTTAAAAGCTTAGATGCAAGTAAGGCCTCTATCGTTTATGAACAAGGCGGTTATTTACACCTTGTAAATCCAGAAACGGGTGTAACAAAACAACTTTCTATATCTATAAACGGTGATATGAATTTTGCAAGACCCCGTTGGGAAAGTGTTACTGCTAAGCAATTAAAAAACCCAAATATTTCGCCTACAGGTAAAAGGGCGGTATTTGAACATCGTGGAGATATTTTTACACTTCCTAAAGAAAACGGAACTTGGAAAAATATTACAAATAGCTCAGGAATAGCAGATCGTTCGCCCGTTTGGTCTCCAAAAGGAGATAAGATTGCATGGTTCTCTGATGCTAGTGGAGAATATCAGTTAGTAACCGCCAATCAAAATGGCGAACAGATAAAGAGCTATAAATTACCTAATACTACTTTTTATTTCAAGCCAGATTGGTCTCCTGATGGGAACCATATTGCGTATTCTGATACTGATTACAACATTTGGATTATTAATTTGATAACAGGAAAAGCGGAAAAGGTAGCTACCGACTCTTATGCGCATCCTACAAGAACCATGAATCCTATCTGGTCTCCAGATAGCAAATGGATTGCTTTCCCAAAACAATTAGTCAATAATTACAAAGCAATTTTCGCTTATAACAACACTACGAAAGAAACTATTCAATTAACAGATGGACTAGCAGATGCTATTAGTCCCATTTGGGATGAATCTGGCTCCTATTTATACTTTTTAGCAAGCACAAATTATGGTTTGCAGTCTGGGTGGTTAGACATGAGTTCTTATGACACTAACGTGACTAGAAGCTTATACACTATCGTTCTATCAAAAGAGACAAAAGCTCCTAATTTACCAAAAACTGATGAAGAGGGTGGAAATAAAGATTTCACCTCAATTAAATCAACCTCTAAAAACAAGAAAAAGGAAGAAACTAAAACTCCAAAAGTTATTGTAAAAATTGATGCTGACGGTATTTATAATAGGATTGTAGCGTTGAAATTAGAAGATAAAAATTATACAAGCTTAGCGAAGGGCCCAAAAAATGTTTTATTCATTACGGAACAAATTCAAAATGAAGACGGTCTAACACTTCATAAATACGATATTGAAAAAATGAAGGCCGAAGAATATGCCATAAAAGTGAATGAAATGATCGTTTCCAATGATCGCAAGCATATTTTAATTAATACCGATACTTCTTGGCTACTTTCTGAAACAACATCTAAACCAGATGTCAGTAAAGATAATTTACCGATGAATATTAAAATTAAAATTGATCCAACGGCAGAGTATGAGCAAATATTCAAAGAAGGTTGGCGCTATATGAGAGATTTTCTTTACGTTAATAATACACACGGAGCACCTTGGGACACTATTTACGAATGGTATGCTCCATGGATAAAACATGTACGTCATAGAGCAGACTTAAACTATGTGGTAGATATCATGAGCGGAGAAATATCAATAGGACATTCCTATGTTTCAGGAGGGGATATGCCTGATGTAGATTTTGTTCCAATAGGGTTATTAGGTTGTGATTTTACCATTGAAAATGGCTATTATAAAATCTCAAAAATTTATAATGGAGAAAATTGGAATCCTGATTTATATGCACCATTGGCACAACCGGGTCTTGAAGTAAAAGTAGGAGACTATATTACTGCAATTAATGGTAAACCGCTCAAAGCAACTGTAAATCCGTTTATATTATTAGAACAAACTGCCGGAAGAGAGACAAGACTAACAATTAACAATTCTACTAGTTCTGGTGGAAAAGAAATTTTAGTAAAACCTATCAGCAGTGAACGAGGTTTAAGAACCTACGATTGGATTGAAGGTAACAGACGCAAAGTTGATGAACTTTCTGGAGGTAAACTCGCTTATGTCTATGTTCCTAATACCGGAAATGGAGGCTATGAAGCTTTTAACAGATATTATTTTTCTCAACAAGATAAAAAAGGGGTCATTATAGATGAACGCAATAACGGTGGTGGTTCTGCTGCCGATTATATGATTGATATCATGACGAGAGAACCTTACGGTTATTTTAATAGTAAAACAGAAGGCAATAGACCATGGACATCGCCAGCCGCTGGCATCTGGGGACCAAAAGTAATGTTGATCAATGAACGTTCTGGCTCAGGTGGTGATTTATTGCCCTATATGTTTCATATGAAAAAAGTAGGGCCACTAGTTGGTACTAGAACCTGGGGTGGTTTGGTAGGTACGTGGGATACACCACCATTTATAGATGGAGGTAGAATGGTTGCGCCAAGAGGTGGTTTTTATGATATTAATGGAGAATGGGCCGTAGAAGGAGAGGGTATTGCTCCAGATATTGAAGTAATTCAAGAACCAAAACTTGTACTACAAGGAAAAGATCCACAGCTAGAAAAAGGTATTGAAGAAGCCCTTAGGTTATTAAAAACTCAAGAGTTCAAAATCAAACCTGAACCAAAAGCTCCTATTCGCTGGAAACGACCTGAAGGCTATCAAAAAGAATAACAAAGCGCTATTAAAAGCACCTTCCGTTTTGTCTTTTAAACGGAAGGTTTAATCAAGGAATGAAAAAAGAAGTAGCCCCCAGCCTATTACTAAAAATAAACCCCCTAGAGGTGTAATAGGTCCCAGCATTTTTATTTTTTTATTCTTAGCTGCACTTATACAAAGGCCATATATACTAAAAGAAAATAGCAAAGTACCAATACTAAAGCAGTATACAATATAACGTTCTATACCACTAGAAAAATCAAAATTGTACCCAAGTACAAGTAAAACAATGGCGTGATACATTTGATATTTAACGCCGGTTTCAAAACTCTTCAATTGCTCTTCTGAAAATATTTTTTTAAGGGCATGGGCACCAAAAGCACCAAATACCACTGCAAGCATCCCATAGAGCGCACCTATCATTTGTGTAAAAATAATCATCGTGTCAATTTTTCAACGAAGATAGCAAATACAGTAGAATCCGAATCCCTACCAACCATGTACTCTGTAAAAAATAAATAGCGATTCTTATGAAATAAATCTAAATGCGTAGTGTTTAGATTATTGTTTACTATCTTGAGGGAATAATTAATAACCTAAGCAACCTTTAACAACTAAAACCCTATTTTATGAAATTTAAACTAATTTCTTTATCTTTTTTTCTATACGCTGGCCTAGCATTTGGGCAGCGGGAACCTAGTAAAACGCTCACCTTTGACAATAATGTGGACGATTTAATTATAGTTCCATTCAACGGAGTAGCTGTAGTTTCCGAAGGAGATAAGCTGCACGGATATAATCCTGCTGAAGAAAAGATATTATGGTCTATAGATGCCCCTAAAAGAAATGGAGTTAATTCAGCAGCCAACATACTAACTACTGGAAGCTTTGGTGGTGCCTCTTTAGACTTTACAACCATTGAAGATACACCATTTATCCAGAAATTTTTTGATGATCAATTATATATCTACAATAGTATTAATGGTGATTTGCTTTTTGCATCAGAAGGGAAAGAAAGATTCTTTCAAGCTGAATATCTTTTTGATGAAAATGCACTTTTATTGCGTGGTTTAGATGACAAAAATTTAATCATCGCAAAATACTCCCTAGGTACCAAAGAAATCCTTTGGAGTACTACCGTGTCTACCACTTATGGTGCTTTCTTACAAACTTTAGGAAAACTTAGTGGAAATGATGCTCAAGGTTATATGGATATTATGGAATATTCTGAAGACAAAATTTTTGCCTTAATAAAATCTAAATTTTATGTACTAGACAAATCTAGCGGTAGTCTTTTATGGAAAGATGAAGAGAATAAAATTTCCGATTTTAGAACTTCTTTAGATGGCGAGAAATTAATTACAGTAATTACTAAAGGACTATTAAGAGGAAAAAGTGAAATAGAACTTTATGAAGCTAAATCTGGAAAAAAAATATGGAAAGATCCTATTACTACAAAGTACTTGGTATTATTTGAAGATTGGCAAGACAAAATGCTATTAGCACATTACAAAGGGTTCAATTTCTATGATTATGCAACAGGTGAAAAAACTTGGAAAAAAGATCCAAAAGGAAAAGGAATTAAATCTGTAATTCCTATAGATAAAGACTTTCTGTATGTTTACGATGATGAAATGATGTTGATTGACAAAAATGGTCAAAAATTGTGGAAGAGTGATGTTAAGATTTGTGATGACGAAGAAGATCCAATTTTCTTTTTAGAAAAAACAAACAACAATAGAGTACTTTACGTAACGGCAACGTACGCTAATATGGTAGATTACACTACAGGTAAAAAATTCTGGAAAGGCAATCTTAAGCTAAACGAAAAAAGACCAACCATTGCTAAGTATGATGAGAAGTCAGGAGACTTTATCATCTTTAATGATGAG
Source organism: Cellulophaga sp. HaHa_2_95 (assembly GCF_019278565.1). The sequence continues at coordinate 178,605 of NZ_CP058988.1, forward strand.
GAATTATACCGTTTTAATCAAAATACAGATGAGAAGCCAAAGCCTTATGCTAAATTAAAATTGAAGAGTGAAAAGCTCATTTCGAGCATGGAACTTTTTCCTAATAACGTTTCAATTTCTGGGCAAAGCGAAGTTGTGGGTGTTGATAATTCTGGCGCTGTATTGTTTCATAATAAATACACACAACCAGGCGAATTTGGAAGAAGACTTTTAAAAACTACCGCTATTGTAGGGCAAGTTGCTGGTAGCGTTGCTTCCGCAGAAGCAACTGCAACCACGAGCTATAGAGATAGCGAAGGAAATCAAGTAACTCAAACTACCACCTATTCTTTTGGTAAAAAAGCACAAGCCATTGGAAAAGCAGGTTTCTACGCTGGTGCCATAGGTCAAACTTTTGTTCAAGACCGCTATTTAGCCATGCAAGAAACAGACAACTATACGCTTATATTTGCTAAAGGAGAAACTGGTGAAAAATTATTAATTAAAGTTAATAAAGAAACTGGAGAAGAAATAGATAAAATTATCTTAGAAAACAATAAGCCTATTTATGATATAGACTATGTTTCTGATGATATTTATTACAGTAAGGGTAAAGAAGTAAGAATTTTTAAAGGAGAATAATTCCTTCAAATCCATAGTAAAAAAGGGATGCTTATTAGCATCCCTTTTTTTTATTTAATAGTTACTTTTATTTCTTTATCTCCTTGCAACACAAAAGAACATTCTTTGAAACCAGGCGGACCAAAGGTTTTCATTTTAGAGTTAGAAAAGCCAACATGTTCTTTAGGAATTCCCAAAAAATTAGTGTCTAATTTCTCATTAGAATTCTCATCATGAAAAACGGCCAAAGCATAAGTACCTTCTAAAATATCATCCATAACAATAGTAGTTTTACCCTTTACAGCAACTCCTGTTTTGGACGTATATACCTTATCAAAAGCTAAAAAACCATCAGACGAGTTATACATCGCTATTCTAATATGTCCGTTAGAATTGGTAACATTTTCAACATGTACCTTTAAAGTATGTTGAGACCACATCGCCATAGGTAAAAGGAAAAGTGCAAATAAGATTTTTTTCATAGGGTTCATTTCTTATACTATATACTTCTGCTAAACAATAGCCTTGCCAAATTTGAGAATATCTAAATAATTTGTAGAATACGTATGTACCTCTAATCGCATTTTACATACAAATTAGAAGCGATTAGGTGCGAGATCAAAATAGACCTACCATTGATATTGATTTGCAGTGAGCCATCAAAATCTTCTTTATCAAGCACCGTTATTTTATCGCCTAAAGCAATACCATGTTTGTCTAAGAATTTTAAAAATGGAGCTGAAGAATCTTTAACACCCACACAAATTCCTGTTTGTTTTAATTCCACTTCATTAAGCAGCCGCTTAGTGGTTTTCATTAATTCCCCGTTTTTTGAAGGAATAGGATCTCCGTGCGGATCAAACTTGGGGTAATTTAAATGTCTATCTAAACTGTCTATTAATTTTTCGCTTTTAATATGCTCTAATTGTTCTGCGATTTCATGTACCTCATCCCAAGAGAAATCTAACTTATCTACTAGAAAAACTTCCCATAAGCGATGCTTCCTCACGATAGACAAAGCTTTTTCCTTCCCATCATCGGTTAAACTCACCCCTTGATATTTCTTATAGGAAACATATCCTTTTTCTGAAAGCTTACGAATCATATCTGTTACAGAAGAAGGTTTTGTATCCATCTGTTCCGCTATGGCATTCGTAGATACTGTTTCGTTCTCTGTACCTCCCAAATGATAAATCGCTTTTAAATAATCTTCTTCAGAATGTGTCATTAACAAAATTTACCCAAAAGTACATTTTTATTTAACACATCAAAATAATTTTTGTAATTGTAAATATATTTTTAGATTTGTCTAAAAATTAAATTAGCCTTTAATAAATTCACATATGAAAACGTTAAGAAAGCAATTATTTACGCTCTGTATAATTCTAGTACATGCCGCCATAGGGCAAACTGCTCAAATAACAGGGGTAATTCTAGATCAGAGAACACCAGTGCCTTTTGCTAGTATTTTAATTGCAGGCACTACCCTAGGAACATCCTCTGATGAGGATGGAAAATTTTCATTCGATCTTACTCCTGGATCATACGCTCTTAAAGTTTCTGCCATAGGTTATACCTCGACGATAAAAAATATTACAGTAACAGAGAACAATGCGATAGCGATACATCTAATGAGTAAATCTGAGCAACTAGAAGAGATGGTAGTTACGGGAACTTTAAAAGCCGTAAGCAGGTCAGAAAGCCCAGTACCCGTAGAAGTATACAGTCCCACTTTTCTAAAACAAAACCCTACAGCCAGCATTTTTGAAGCATTACAAAATGTAAACGGAGTACGGCCACAAATAAATTGCAACGTATGCAATACAGGTGATATCCATATTAATGGTCTTGAAGGCCCCTATACCTTGGTTTTGATAGATGGAATGCCTATTGTTAGTGGTTTAAGTACGGTGTATGGTTTATCCGGTATTCCTAACTCCTTAATAGAACAGATTGAAATTATAAAAGGTCCAGCCTCTAGCTTATATGGAAGTGAAGCTGTTGGAGGTCTTATAAACATCATTACAAAAAACACACTACAGGCACCAAAATTTTCTATGGATGGTTTTGCAACTAGTTGGGGTGAATATAATTTAGACGCCGGCGGTAAAATTAACATCGGTAAAAAAGCAAACGTTTTACTTGGCATCAACTACTTTAATTTTAATTCCAAGATCGATAATAATGGGGATAATTTTACAGATTTAACGTTACAAGATCGAATTTCCGTATTTCAAAAGTGGAATTTTCAACGAGATGAAAATCGGGTTTTATCACTTGCTGGACGATTTTTCTACGAAGACAGATGGGGCGGAGAGCTACAATGGACACCAGAATATCGTGGTGGAAATGAAATATATGGGGAAAGCATCTACACGCGAAGATTTGAAGTATTAGGAAAATATGAGCTTCCCATAAAAGAAAAAATGATATTTTCTTTTTCCTATACAGATCATGATCAAAATTCTGTCTATGGAGATGTTGCTTATTTAGCGAAACAGCGTATTGGTTTTTCTCAATTAACTTGGGACCTAAGTAAAAACAAGCATGATATTTTAATAGGAACGTCTTTACGATATAACTATTATGATGACAATACTACTGCTACCGCAGAGTTAGATAAAAACAAGCCAGATGAAGTTGTAATCCCTAGCGTATTTGCTCAAGATGAAATTGCGTTTTCAAAGCAACAATCCCTACTCTTAGGGCTTCGCTACGACTATGATAAACGCCATGGTGCAATTTTTACCCCGAGAGTGGCCTACCGCTGGAAAATGACCAATAATGATATCTTACGTTTAAACGCCGGAACGGGGTTCCGTGTGGTTAATATATTTACAGAAGAACATGCCGCACTCACAGGATCTAGAGATGTTGTTATTGCAGAAGCTCTTGAACCAGAGCAATCTTTTAATATCAACCTTAATTACCTAAAGAAAATATATAGTAGCAGTGGTTTTTTTGTAGGTATAGATTTATCTGCATTTTACACCAACTTTAGTAACGCTATACTACCTGATTATGACACCAACCCTAATCAAATTATCTATGACAATCTAGAAGGCAAATCTATTGCACAAGGTATTAGCGGAAATATTGACATGGCTTTCCCAAATGGGATCAAAGTACTCTTAGGTGCTACATTACAAGAGGTGACAACTACAGAAAACGGCATTGAGACACCACAAATTCTTACGGAGAAATATTCTGGGACCTGGAATATCTCATACGATATACCCAAAAGTAATTTAAGTATTGATTATACTGGAACTATTTATGGCCCCATGCGCTTACCGCTGTTAGGGGATTTAGATCCAAGAAATGAATACTCTCCAACATGGAGTATACAAAACGTACAACTCACCTTTAAAGGACTTGATAAATTTGAAATCTATGGCGGAGTGAAAAATTTATTGAATTGGACACCCAACAAAGGAAATCCTTTTATTATAGCACGAGCAAACGATCCTTTTGATAAAAATGTGACTTTTGACCCTAACGGAAATGCTGCAGCAACACCCGATAACCCATACGCATTGACTTTTGATCCTACCTATGTTTATGGACCTAATCAAGGTATCAGAGGATTTCTTGGCCTACGCTATAGAATAGATTAATAAAGGCTAGCGTATTGTTCCTATTTTACGGATAGTTTAAATTGGTATCTTTGAAAAAAATAGCTGATAATGAAACCTACATTTTACCTAATTATCTTTTTGATTGTTTTTAGCACCCAAGCACAAACCTCTAATAGCGAAATTGTAACTATTGGTCCAGATGAGGAAAAAGAAATCTTGATTCCTGCTTATGAGAAAGATGTGGTTACCATAAACGTAACACCTAAGAGTAAAAAAGCAAAAAAGAACAATTTTCTACTCTACCAATATCCTAGTAAATTATTAATAAAGGTAGAAGACGAGAAAGCCTTCTCGCAAACCATTACAATAGCTAACAACGGAATTTATAAGCTAGTCCTAAAAAATAATAATTCTAAGCTTAGTGACTACCAACTTAATTATGAAATAGTATCCTCCAGAAAAAAGAAACCGCAAATAGGTTATAAAGTTAAAAAAGATACTACCTACGGTTTTCCCACAGAGCATTTAGTAGATAAGAAAAAACTAGAATCGGTTTCTATTCAAAATGAAAAGTTTTATTTGAATAGCACCTCCAACGCATTGTTAAAAGGTGGTAAAAATAGAATTATTATGCCCGTAAGTTTACCAAAAAATACGGTAGAATGGTATTATGTATTTAGCGCTTCAAGAGAAGAGAATGACATAAAGAACACCTTATCCTCATTCAATTTTGCATCACAACTTACTAAATTTATCAAAGAAGATAATGAAATACAGAGTGCTGTGAGCAGTTTAAATCCTCCTCCCGGAGCTAATATTTGCGATATCTATGTGCTAAAATCTGATCAAGATGCCGAATTATTTAAAGAAAAAGAAGATTTTAAAACTAATTTAGAAGGTACCCGTGAAAATTTCAAATCTGGTATTGTAAAAGTATCTACAACAGATAAAAGTTACTTAGGTATTAGAAACCCTGATAATATTTATGGAATACATATCGCTATTGAAATAATAGCTTTGGTAGCAAAAACAGAAAAAGTAAAAGAGACTGTAAATATTCCAATCATTAAGAGTTACCAAATACCCTATTTAATAGACTAATGAATTCTTTTGATTACATAATCATTGGTGCAGGAGCAGCTGGTTTATTACTAGCCGATGCGATGAGTAAGGATTCTTTTTTTTCTAAAAAATCTATTTTACTAATCGATAAAAATGCCAAGCAAACTAATGATAGAACATGGTGTTTTTGGGAAAAAGGTGAAGGGGATTTTGATGACATTCTACATAAAAAATGGAGCTCAATACAATTTGCTGGACAGCAGGTTGATCAAAAATATCCGATTGCGCCCTATGAGTATAAAATGATTCAAGGGCTAGATTTCTACACTTCTATGTTCAAAAAATTGGATAAATACCCGAACATTACTTTTTTAAACGAAGAGGTGATATCAGTAACTAATGCTACCACAGTTCATACCGTGAAGACCGCAAATAATACTTTTATAGCCGCTACCCTATTCAATAGTATTTTTGATTATAGAGAGGCTTTACAGCAACAAAAATATCCTGTTTTACAACAACATTTTATCGGTTGGTTTATTAGAACAGAACAGCCCGCTTTTGATTCTAAAGTGGCTACATTTATGGACTTCTCTATTCCCCAAAAAGGGAATACGCGTTTTATGTATGTATTGCCTACTACAGAGAATGAAGCTTTGATAGAATACACCTTGTTTTCAGAACATCTTCTTGAAGAACAAGAATATGAAGAAGCTATTCAAGCGTATATCACCCAAAAGCTAGGCATTGAAAATTATGAAATTATAGAAAAAGAAAGAGGTAGCATCCCTATGACGTGCTATAATTTTAGACAAAAAAACACAGCCAATTTACTTTATATAGGTACTGCTGGCGGTTGGACAAAAGCAAGTACAGGCTACACCTTTAAAAGCACACAGAAAAAAGTAGGACAACTAATCCAACATCTAAAAAATCAAAAGCCACTTCAAAATTTTGGAAAAAAAGATAAATTTTGGTTTTATGACCTTTTACTGCTAGATATTCTATACCGCAGAAATGATTTAGGCCAATCAATATTTGAAGCCCTTTTTAAAAATAGAAATCCGCAATTAATCTTCAAGTTTTTAGATGAAGAAACAAGCCTTTTAGAGGATGTAAAATTTATTTCCGCACTTTCTCCTATGCCTTTTATTAAAGCCTTGTTGCGTCGTATCTTCTAATTATACTTTTCTTTGCATTAAACTTTCTCCAAATTTCTTAAGAAGTAATTTCTTCTCTTCAGAAATCTCTAATTTGGTCAATACCACAAAAGCCTTTTCAGTATAGATTGCAATTTCTTCTTTTGTACGTTCTGCAGCACCGCTCTCTATAAAAATACTTTTTACAGTTTCAATTTTTTCGGTAGCATCTGCAGGTTGTATTGAAAATAGATGCTCTAATTCTCTTACTTGTTCTGGAGCAGAATGCGCTATTGCTTTTAAATATAAAAAAGTCTTTTTATTTTCTATGATGTCTCCTCCTACTTGTTTTCCAAATGTTTTTGGATCTCCAAAGGCATCTAAATAATCATCTTGTAGTTGAAATGCAATCCCTAAATTTCTTCCAAATTCATAAATACTATTTTGACCCTCTAAAGAAGCATTTGCGATAATGGCACCCATTTTCATAGCTGCTCCTACCAAAACTGCCGTTTTGTACTCAATCATTTTCAAATACTCGGGAATTGTAACGTCATCTCTCGTTTCAAAATCTACATCATATTGTTGCCCTTCACAAACCTCAATAGCCGTTTTACTAAATAGCTTCGCTAGACTTCTAAATACTTCTCCTTCGTAATTTTCAAAAAGCTGATAGGCATTAATCAACATGGCATCTCCTGAAAGTATTCCTGTATTGATATCCCATTTTTCATGAACGGTAGCTTTTCCTCTTCGCAAAGGAGCATCATCCATAATATCATCGTGCACCAATGAAAAATTATGAAAAACCTCAACAGCCAATGCAGCGTCTAGTGCTTTTTTATAATCTGAACCAAAAATATCAGCAGTCATTAACGTTAAAATTGGTCTCAAACGCTTCCCTCCTAATGCTAAAATATAATTGATAGGTTCATATAAATTAATAGGCTCTTCTAGCTTGGTATTCTCTTCTAAGTAAGCTATAAATTCTTTACGGTAATCTTCTATGCGTTGCATGTGGCAATTTTTTATCAAAAATACATTAAACCTTCCAAATAGTACAAAAGTGTTTCTTAAATGAAGCTTGTATAAAACTAAATGTTAAATTATCGTAAATACTTTGGAAACTTTTTTTGTTTTTAAAGTTTCCGAATTACATTTGCAACCAATTATGAAAGAAAAAGTTTTAGATAAGGCAACTGAAATGTTTTTGACTCTAGGGTTCAAAAGCGTTACTATGGATGATTTAGCCCATGAAATGGGTATCTCTAAAAAAACCATATATGCTCATTATGAAAATAAAACCAAATTAGTAGAAGAGTGTACTTTACAATTATTTTGCTTCATATCAACAGGTATTGATGCCATTTGTACGTTACAAAAAAACCCCATTGAAGAACTTTTAGAAATCAAGAAGTTTGTGATGCAGCACCTAAAGGATGAAAAATCTTCTCCACAGTACCAATTACAAAAATATTACCCTAAAATATATGCTTCACTCAGGTCTAAGCAATATGATGCGATGAGATCATGTGTTATTAACAATATTAAAAAGGGTATAGACTTGGGTATTTACAGACCTAATCTAAATGTAGAATTTGTTTCTAGAATATATTTTACCGGAGTAACCAGTATAAAAGATTTTAGCTTATTCCCGCCAGATCTATTTCCTGTTAATAAATTACAAGATGAATATTTAGAATATCACCTTAGAGGAATCATAACCCCAGAGGGAAGAAAAATTTTGAACGAACTTATTAATTCAAATCAAGAATAAAACAAACAATAGTAGAAAACCTAATATAACAATCAACGTATGAAAAATCATTTCTTAACCTTCCTAGCCTTACTATATCTTTCTATAGGTATGGCGCAGGAAACTAAAAATAGCTTTACGCTAGATGAGGCTATTAATTTTGCTCTAGAAAATAACTATAGTGCTATTAATGCTAGTAGAGATATCGATGATGCCAAAAAGCAAAAATGGGAAACCATTGCTGCTGGTTTACCACAGATTAATGGGGCTGTTAGTTATCAAAACCAATTGAAGCAACCAATATCTCTGATTCCTGCAGAATTTTTTGGAGGTGAAGAAGGTACTTTTGCTCCTGTAATTTTTAGCGAACCTCAAAGTTTAACAGCAACCGCTACACTGAGTCAACAAATTTTTGACGGCTCGTATATCGTTGGAGTTCAGGCTACAAAAACCTTTATTGCTTATAGTAAAAACAATCAAGAGAAAACCAAATTAGAGGTTAAAAAAGCGGTAGTACAAGCCTATGGCAATGTATTATTAGCGGAAGAGAGTGTTAAAATTTTAGAAAACAACATTGCTACTTTAGAGAAGAATCTTTTTGAAACGAAAAAGATTTATGAAAACGGATTAGGAGATGAAGAGAGTGTGGAGCAGTTACAGATCACCTTATCTTCGGTTGAAAATCAGTTAAAAAATGCAACGCGTTTAAAAATCATTACGCTTCAAATGTTGAATTTGACCTTAGGTATTGCAACAGACAACCCTACTCTGCTGTCTGACAATTTAGATGATTTGGCACAACAAGAAACAGATTTAGCTTTTGCAGACACCTCATTTAATCTGAATAACAATGTAGACTATAAAATGGCACTAAACCTAAACGAGCAACGTGCTTTGGAGTTAAAGTTACAACGTAGTAAAGCTTTGCCAACATTAAATGCCTTTATAAATTATGGTAGTTCTTCCTATAGTGATCAGTTTAATTTTTTCAAGGATGAAACAGAGTGGTTTGATTATTCCATTTTTGGAATAGACTTAAACATTCCTATTTTCAGCTCCCTAAAAAGAAGCGCAAGTACGCAACGTGCAAAAATTGCTCTAGAAAAAGCAAAAACTCAATTAACAGAGGCAGAACAGCAAATAAAACTTCAGCTCAAAAAAGCACAAAGTGACTATATTTTGGCTGTTGAACAATATGCAACATATAAAGAAAACTTAGCGCTAGCAGAACGTATCGAAAACAAAAATCAGATTAAATATTCCGAAGGTATTGCCAGTAGTTTTGAGCTAAGACAAGCACAACTACAATTATATGATGCTCAAAACACGTATTTACAATCTATGGTAGATGTTATTAATACTAAAACAGAACTAGAGGTAGTTCTTAATAACTAAGCCAGTTACACTTAAACAATCAACTAGAAAAAATATACAATGAAAAAATTATTAATTGCAGGCGCAGCCGCCTTCCTACTTGTAGCATGTGGTGGAGATAAAAAGAAATCAGTTGAAGATGTTATCGCAACTACGAACCCCGAAGAAATTAGAACTAAACGTGCTGAATTGGTTGGAGAGCAACAAACAATTCATGATAAAATTAAACAGCTAGATGAAGCTTTAGCACAATATGACACGGTTAAAAAAGTACCTTTGATTACCACCATTACTGCTGAAAACGAAGTGTTTAATCACTATTTAGAACTACAAGGAAATGTAACTACTAAAGACCTTTTAGTAATTACCCCTGAATACAACGGCATACTAACTAACATATACGTTAAGGAAGGTCAAAATGTTCGTAAAGGTCAAGTCTTAGGAAAAATTGACGATGGTGGCTTGAGTCAGCAAGTTGCTCAGTTAGAAATTCAAGCTGAATTAGCTAAAACTACTTTTGAGCGTCAAAAACGTTTATGGGATCAGCAAATAGGAAGTGAAATTCAGTACCTACAAGCAAAATCTACTTACGAGGCACAATCTAGAGCGGTAGCACAACTACAACAACAAATCGCTAAAACAGTTATTAAAGCTCCTTTTTCTGGTACTATTGATGATGTTATTACCGAGCAAGGTAGTGTTGTTGCTGCAGGACAATCTCCAATAATGCGTATTGTTAATTTAGACCACATGTATATCGAAACAGATGTGCCTGAAAATTACATCACCAATGTTTCAAAAGGTAAAAGCGTAGAAGTAGAGTTTCCTATTCTTGGAAAAACAATTAGCACTAAAATTAGACAAGCAGGAGATTTTATTAACCCGTCTAATAGAACGTTTAAAGTAGAGGTTGGTATTCCATCAAAAGAATCTGGCGTAAAACCTAATTTAACAGCCCGTTTAAAGATCAATGATTATACAAATGAAAATGCTGTTCTAATACCGCAGAGTATTATTTCTGAAAATGCAGATGGAGAACAGTATGTTTATTTAGTGAGTGATAAAAAGGCAAACGAAGAAGGGATTGCTAAAAAAATCATTATTAAAACAGGTAAAACTCAAGGTGATGTTATTGAGGTGTTAGAAGGTTTAGAAAATGGAGCTGAAATAATCAAAGAGGGTGCACGTAGTGTTGAAGATGGCCAAACTGTTAAAGTAATTAATCTTTAAACCAAAAAACGAATGACTAAAAAGAAAAAACAAGTCGAAAAAGAGTTTGGATTATCCTCTTGGGCCATAAACAATAAGACCACTATGTATGTGCTTATTGCTGTAATTTTCTACTTAGGTATTGCTGCATTTTTTAGCATGCCTAGAGAGAATTTTCCAGAGGTAAATGAAACTAAAATATACATCAGCTCTGTGTTCCCTGGAAATACCGCTGAAGATATAGAGAAGCTTATTATAGATCCTCTAGAAGATAAGCTTAAAACAGTAAGTAATGTTGTAGAAATAACTTCTACCTCCCAAGAAGATTATGGGATGGTCATTGTTGAGTTTGACGAAAACATCACTGTAGAGCAAGCAAAACAGAAGGTTAAGGATGAAATTGATACAGAGACCTCTAGTGAAGACTGGCCAACTTTTAATGGTGCTAAAGTAGAACCAGATGTTTTTGAGCTTAGTTTATCTGAAGAAATGCCTATTCTAAATATCAATATTACAGGAGATTACCCTATTGAGAAATTAAAAGAATATGGTGAGTTTTTACAAGACGAAATAGAAAATCTTTTAGAAATTAAAAAGGTAGATATTCGTGGGGCTCAAGAAAAAGAAGTAGAAGTGGCTGTGGATATCTATAAAATGATGGCTGCAGAGGTTACTTTTAATGATATAATTGGTGCTATTAATAACGGAAACGTTACCATGGCTGCAGGTAATTTAATTGCTAGTGGTCAGAGACGTACCATTAGAATTTTAGGTGAAATTGAAAACCCTAAAGAACTAGAAAACTTTGTTGTTAAAGCGGAAAGTGGTAATCCTATTTATTTAAAAGATGTTGCTACTGTTGCTTTTAAAGAAGAAGATAAAACCACTTTTGCTCGCGAGTATGGTAAGCCTGTAGTGATGTTAGACGTTAAAAAACGTGCTGGTAAAAACATGGTTGCCGCTGTGGAGCAAATTCGTGTTATCGTAGATGATGCAATAAAAAATGAATTCCCTCAAGATTTAAAAGTAACGGTTACTAATGACCAGTCTTCTGTAACTATTGGACAAGTAGATGATTTGGTGAACAATATTATTTTCGGGGTTATCTTAGTAGTTACCGTTTTAATGTTCTTTTTAGGATTTAAGAATGCACTGTTCGTAGGTTTTGCAATCCCTATGTCTATGTTCATGTCATTAATGATATTAGGTTGGCTTGGTCAAAGTTTAAATACCATGGTATTGTTTGGTCTTATTATGGGGCTAGGTATGTTGGTAGATAACGGTATTGTGGTTGTAGAAAACGTTTACCGTTTAATGGAAGATGAAGGTATGAGCAGAATAGAAGCTGCTAAAAAAGGAATTGGAGAAATTGCGTTCCCAATTATCATTTCTACCGCGACAACAGTAGCTGCCTTTATTCCATTAGGATTATGGCCTGGAATTATGGGTGAGTTTATGAAAATATTACCTATAACCTTATCAGTAGTACTGGGGTCATCTCTATTTGTTGCAATCTTCTTTAACTCGGTATTGGTATCGCGTTATATGACGATTCAAGATAAAGACATGCCGCTTCAACAAATTATCAAAGTAACAAGTATTGTCGCTGCTGTTGGTATTTTAGTATTATTGGTAGGCGGAGCTTACCGCGGGTTAGGTACTGTAATGATTTTTACTGCTGTTATGCTTTGGTTGTATCGTTGGTTTATCCGTAAATGGGCAAATACTTTTCAAGATAAAGTATTAGTTAGACTAGAGAACTGGTATGAACGTCAACTGCGTGGGGCCTTATCTAATAAAATGCCTTACGTATTATCTATAGGAACTTTTGTTCTGTTGATTTTATCCTTTATTGCCTTTGGTGCTTCTTTAGCAACACAACGTACTAAAGTAGAATTTTTCCCAGACAATAAGCCCAATCAGATTATTGTATATATAGAATACCCTCAAGGTACTGATATCACCAAAACCAACGCAATCACTAAAGAAATTGAAGAGCGCGTTTATAAGGTTATAAACGCCAATCAATATAAAGATGGAGATTATAACTTTTTAGTAGAAAGTGCTGTATCTCAGGTTGGAGAAGGTGCTGGTAACCCTCAAACAGACGGTGGCTCTTCTGCTGAAATGCCTCATAAAGGAAAAATTACAGCTTCTATGCGCGAATATAAATTTCGTAAAGGAGAGGATAGCGAGTTATTACGTCAAAAAGTTCAAAAAGCCTTGGTAGGGATATATCCTGGTGTTTTAATTTCTGTTGAGAAAGATGCTGCCGGACCTCCTGCGGGATCACCAATTAATATTGAAATTCAAGGCGATGATTACAATGAGCTAATTAATACGGCTGAAAAAATGCGAGAGTTTATCAATACCAAAAATATTGCGGGTATTGATGAATTAAAGATTGATGTAAATAAAGATAAGCCCACCATGCGTGTGGTTATTGATCGTGAAAAAGCTGGAGAATTAGGAATTAGTGCTGCTCAAGTGGGTACACAATTACGAAATTCTATATTTGGTTCTAAAGCGGGTATTTATAAAGAAGACGGTGAAGATTATGACATCTACATTCGTTTTAATGAAGAAAACCGCTACAACACTAGTGCTTTATTTAATCAAAACATTACGTTTAGAGACAATACAGGACAAATGAAAAGTGTTCCACTTTCTACTGTTGCAAAACAAGCTAACAATTCTGGATTTAGCGCCATTAAACATAAAGCAACACAACGTGTAGTAACCGTTTATTCTGCTATGTCTCCAGGATTTACAGATGCCAGTGCTATTGTAGCTCAAGTTCAAAACGAAATGAAAAGTTACGAAGGGCTGCCTTCCAATATCAAAATTGATTATACAGGCCAGATTGAAGAACAAAATAAGCAAATGGCCTTCTTAATGGGCGCCTTTTTTACAGGACTAGGATTAATATTCTTTATTCTTATTTTTCAATTTAATTCTATTTCTAAGCCTACTATCATTATGCTAGCCATCTTTTTAAGCTTCATTGGCGTATTTGGGGGTATAGTAATTACAGGAAGTGCCTTTGTTATTATGATGACCATGGTAGGTATTATATCATTGGCCGGTATTGTTGTAAATAACGGAGTAGTATTGCTAGATTACGCGCAGCTGTTAATTGATCGTAAAAAGAACGATTTAGATTTAGAAGATGCCGATTATTTAGAGACTGAAGATCTTTATGAAAGTATTGTAAAAGCTGGTAAAGCACGTTTAAGACCTGTATTGTTAACTGCAATTACAACTATTCTTGGTTTAATTCCTTTGGCGATAGGTTTAAACATTAACTTCTTTACCTTGTTTGCAGATTTTAATCCAAACATATACATGGGGGGTGATAATGTAATTTTCTGGGGACCTTTAGCATGGACTGTAATTTATGGTTTGCTAATAGCCACTTTCTTAACTTTAATTTTAGTACCCGTGCTATTCTTTCTGGTTATGAAATTTAAGATGTGGTTACACACTAAGTTCTCTAGTGACTCAGAAGCACCTGCATTAGAAGAAAACGTATCGTAGTATACTCTTAACTAATTGAACAAAACACTCCCTTAAAAGCTGCGCTTTTAAGGGAGTGTTTTTTTACATCCTAGTTATTTATAACTGTACGCCATTAAAGCAGTAAGTTACTTGTAACGAATAACTCTTCTTTTTACGCTACTGTCCTTAGATTCATAAGATAGCATACATGACTAGTCCTAAAATGGGATGGAAGATTACTATAGCATACGAAGTTTTAATAAAAAACAAGGAGGTATATTTAGAAACAAAAAAAAAGCCCTGATAAAAATTATCAGGGCTTTTACTATATATTAAATAGTACTATTTGTTACTCACTACAGCTCCTTTTGAGTCTAATTTAGTAACACCAACTATTCTACTATCTTCAAAATCTACTTGTTGTAATTCTTCACCTTTCCAGAAGAACCAAGTACCTGTTTTTCTACCATTTAAATATTCTCCACTAGCAACTTTCTCACCAGCTTCGTCAAACATCGTCCAATCCCCATGTAATTTACCTTTTAGAAATTCTCCAGTTTGTGCTATTTCTCCATTATCATGAAAATACGTAGCAATTACTTTGTTACCATCCTTTGTAAAAGTTGGCTTAGTTTCTTGAGCAGATATGGCTACTGTTAAGAACAGTGCTAAAAAAAATGTGAATGTCTTCATGATATATATTTTTAAATTGTTACTTCTTTATTATACTAACGTATCAAATATACAAATATTTTACCTTAAATACTCATTTTATTTACATTAACTTTACATTGAAGCCATAAATAACTGTTTACCAACACCTAAAACCATCCATATTACAAGTTTTAGGCAAAAATTCAAATATAAATCTGTTCTAATTAAATTCTAATAAATAGAAGATACTTACTAAATTTGCCATCAAAATAATTTAGCATGTACAGAAGTCATAGTTGTGGCGAATTAAGAGCGTCAAACAATAATCAAGAAGTTGTTTTATCTGGTTGGGTACAAAAAGTAAGAGATAAAGGTTTTGTCATATGGGCAGATTTACGCGATCGTTACGGTATAACACAATTAATTTTTGATGAAGAACGTACTTCTAAAGAACTATTAGAACAAGCAAGGTCTCTAGGAAGAGAATTTGTCATCCAAATAAAAGGAACGGTGATTGAACGTTCTTCAAAAAACCCGAATATTGCTACTGGAGACATTGAAGTTTTGGTGAAAGAATTAACCGTTTTAAACAAAGCTTTAGTTCCTCCCTTTACCATTGAAGATAAAACAGATGGTGGTGAAGATCTAAGAATGAAATACCGGTACTTAGATATCCGAAGAAATCCTGTAAAAAATAACTTAATATTCAGACATAAAGTTGCCATGGAAGTGCGCAAGTTTTTATCTGACGAAGGTTTCATTGAAGTAGAAACACCATATTTAATTAAATCTACTCCAGAAGGAGCTCGTGATTTTGTGGTGCCTAGTAGAATGAACGAAGGGCAATTTTATGCCTTACCACAATCTCCTCAAACTTTTAAGCAATTGCTTATGGTCGGAGGAATGGATAAATATTTCCAGATTGTAAAATGTTTTAGAGATGAGGATTTAAGAGCAGATAGACAACCAGAGTTTACACAAATAGATTGTGAAATGGCGTTTGTTGAGCAAGAAGATATCCTTAATGTTTTTGAGAAGCTTACCAAATATCTTTTAAAAGAAGTAAAAGGCTTTGAAATAGAACGCTTTCCTAGAATGACGTACGACGAAGCTATGCGTACATACGGGAATGACAAACCAGATATTCGTTTCAGAATGGAATTCGGTGAGTTAAATGAGGTAGCACAACATAAAGAATTTGGTGTTTTTAACGATGCTGAATTAGTAGTAGGTATTGCTGTTCCTGGTGCTGCTACATATACAAGAAAAGAAATTGATGCATTGATTGATTGGGTTAGAAGACCACAAGTGGGCGCCAAAGGAATGGTGTATGCTAAATATAACGAAGATGGCAGCTTTAAATCTTCTGTAGATAAATTTTACGATCAAGAAGATTTAGCAAAATGGGCAGTAGCAACTGGCGCTGAACCAGGAGATTTAATCTGCGTACTTTCTGGTGATGCCAACAAGACAAGAACACAGCTTAGTGCTTTACGTATGGAACTAGCAGAACGTTTAGGACTAAGAAATCCTGAAGAATTTGCTCCATTATGGGTTATTGATTTCCCATTATTAGAATTAGATGAAGAAACAGGGCATTACCATGCGATGCACCACCCATTTACATCCCCAAAACCAGGTCAATTAGAATTATTAGATACAGATCCAGGTGCGGTAAAAGCTAATGCGTATGATTTAGTATTAAATGGTAATGAAATAGGCGGAGGGTCTATTCGTATTCATGATAAAGACATGCAAGCTACCATGTTCAAGCATTTAGGTTTTACTCCGGAAGAAGCAAAAGCTCAATTTGGTTTCTTGATGGATGCCTTTCAATACGGGGCGCCACCACACGGAGGTTTAGCCTTTGGCCTAGATAGATTAGTTGCTATTTTAGGGGGACAAGAAACCATTAGAGATTTTATTGCATTCCCTAAAAACAATAGTGGTCGCGATGTCATGATTGATGCTCCTGCAAAAATTGATAATGAGCAATTAAAAGAATTACATCTAAAACTAGATTTAAAAGCTTAAATTATAATCCCGAACTATTTCGGGATTCTTTATATAATGGAAAAACTTAAAAAAACTTGGTTTACCAAATTTTTGGTTTGGAGGGTAAAGCACATTTCTGAACGCCAGTTTATTTATTTTTTAAGTATTCTTGTAGGATTTACATCAGGTGTAGGCGCTGTCATACTAAAAAACTTAACACACTTTTTTCAGCATTTGCTGGAAGGTAAGCTTGTTAATGACTATCACCAAGCTTTTCTATTCGTGTTTCCTATTATTGGGCTTATACTCGTTTACCTCGTTATAAAATTTATCATTAGACACAAGGTAAGCCACGGTATCCCTTCTACCCTTCATGCCATATCTCAGCATAAGGGTATTATGCGTAAATATCAAATGTTTGGATCGCTCCTCACCGCACCGTTAACGGTAGGTTTTGGAGGTTCTGTAGGGTTAGAAGGACCAACAGTAGCTACTGGAGCTGCTATTAGCTCCAACATTTCTAGGATGTTCCATATGAACCAAACCAACAGGAATCTCTTGATTGGTTGTGCGGCTGCAGGTGCATTATCCTCTATATTTAAAGCTCCTATAGCTGCCATAATTTTTGCTATAGAAGTCTTTAGTTTAGATTTAACCATAGCCTCCATGCTTCCCTTACTACTAGCATCCATATCTGCTATCATCACGTCCTATTTTTTCTTTGGAGACGATGTATTACTTCCTTTTAAAACTAAAGATGCCTTTGTATTGGCAGATGTTCCCTTCTTTATTTTCTTAGGAATCATTGCTGGTTTGACCTCTATTTATTTTACAGAAGTATATGATAGAATTCAGAAATTCTTTGACAAGATTGGATCTCCCATAAAGCGTTTGTTGATTGGAGGAATAGGAATAGGAATTCTTGTTTATTTTATTCCACCCCTGTATGGAGAAGGTTTTGATGTAATAAACAGCCTTGTACAAGGAAACCCAGAAAAAGTTTTAAAAAATAATATTTTCGAATTAGATCTAACCAATGTTTGGATGGTGATTATCCTCTTAATTGGTTTGGTTCTTTTCAAGATAATTGCAAGTGCACTCACATTTGGTGCTGGCGGAGTGGGTGGCATATTTGCTCCTACCCTCTTTATGGGAAGTATCATGGGAAACTGTGTCGCTAAAATTATCAACACCCTCAATCTCTTTGGCAGTAAAGTATCTGAGAGTAATTTTACCTTGGTAGGTATGGCTGGCCTAATGGCCGGAGTATTGCATGCTCCGCTTACCGCAATTTTCTTAATCGCAGAAGTTACGGGCGGCTATGAGTTATTTATCCCATTAATGATCACCGCAGCTATCTCTTATTCCATAACTAAATATGCACACCCACATTCTGTTTACAATATGGAATTAGGAAGAAAGGGCGATCTAATTACCCATGATAAAGACCATGCAGTATTAACCTTGATGGATATTGATAAAGTAATTGAAGATAACTTTGCTATTATTCATCCAGAAATGTCCTTAGGAGATATGGTTCACAACGCGGTAGTAAAATCTAACCGAAATATTTTTCCAGTAGTTGACAAGGAAGATAATAGCTTATTAGGCGTAATATTGTTAGATGATATTAGAGCTATTATGTTTAATCAGAAATTATACAATGAAGTTTTTGCTAGCGATGTTATGCATACGCCGCCAGAAATCATTGAATTAGAGAAAGATAAGATGACAGAAATAATGCGTAAATTTCAAGATAGTGGGGCTTGGAATCTCCCCGTTATTAAAAACGGATCTTATATTGGGTTTATTTCTAAATCTAAACTTCTTACTGCTTACCGAAGAAAACTAATAAATTTTACAAAATAAAAGCTCTAATGAAATTAAAGTATTTTATCACTCTTGTTTTACTAGCTTCCTTAGCATCAATCATCTATGGTTTTACTATAAAAGAAACCCAAGTTGCATTTGCGCATAAATGTATTGGCCTAGGCACAGTGGGAATTTTTCTAGTTGCTATGCCTTTATTTCTTATTAAAGAAAGTAAAGGAAAAAAAGTAAAAGACTACATGCTTACTGAAGAAAATATCCTTAAAATGCAAGGCAAAAAGCCCAAAAAGACTGATAACCAGTAGACTATAAGGCTGTTTTTTTGTTCCGAATTGTAAGAAATTCGTAAAAAAGTATACATTTGTATATAATATTATTTTAATTTTTATTCAAATGACTGGAACAGTAAAATTTTATAATGTATCTAAAGGCTACGGATTCATTACCAACGACAACACAGGAAAAGACATTTTTGTTCATGCAACTTCATTAAATGGTGCTGAACTTAACGAAGGAGATCAAGTGGAATACGAAGAAGAGGAAGGTAAAAAAGGTATTGTCGCAGGACAAGTACAAGTAATAGGCTAATCCCTACGTATTTTTTAAAAAATTAATAAGCTCTAAGTATTTCACTTGGAGCTTTCTTTTTTAATTAAGGTTTCTTCTTTGGGTAAAGAATCGCTTTAAAAGGGCAGAAGCTTCCGCTTCCAATACACCACCTTCTATCTTTGTTTTAGGGTGTAATGTGGTCCCCATGGCACCGCAACCGCGATCTACATCTTTTGCTGCATATACAATTTTAGAAATCTGACTCCAATACAACGCTCCTGCACACATTTGACAAGGTTCTAGGGTTACATATAAAGTACATTCTTTAAGATATTTACCTCCTAAGAAGTTAGCCGCTGCCGTAATTGCCTGCATCTCTGCATGTGCCGTAACATCATTGAGTTGCTCTGTTAGATTATGTGCTCTAGCAATTATCTTATCCTGAATTACAATGATAGCCCCTACAGGGACCTCTCCTTTTTCAAAAGCATATTCTGCCTCTTGCAAGGCTTTTTTCATGTAATAAGTATCATCATAAGGTGCCATCATACTTCAAAAGTATTAAAAGATAATTATTCCAGAACTATTTGAAGCTAAAACCTAAAAAGTAAGGAAAGAAATCAAATTAAAACATATAGTGCATAATTCAATCAAAATCTAACAGTAAGAGTATTTCAAAATAGGTATTTTTGCGTGATTTTATAGATGATATGAATAGCTCCATTTTGCAACATATTAATTCTCCTAAAGAATTAAGAGAACTGTCTCCTCAACAGCTTCCTAAACTTGCCCAAGAATTAAGGGAATTTATTATTGCTGCTGTGGCCGCTAAAGAAGGTCATTTAGGAGCTAGTCTGGGTGTCGTAGAATTAACGATAGCCTTGCATTATTGTTACAATACTCCCATAGATAATTTAATTTGGGATGTAGGTCACCAAGCCTACGGACATAAAATCTTAACAGGCAGAAGGGATGTTTTTGAAACCAATCGACAATTAAATGGTATCAGTGGATTCCCTAGACGAAGTGAAAGCGTGTATGACACTTTCGGAACAGGCCATAGCTCTACGTCTATTTCAGCTATTCTAGGAATGGCCATTGCCTCTAAATTGATGGGCGACCTACATAAAAATCATATTGCCGTAATTGGAGACGCCTCTATTGCTAGTGGGATGGCTTTTGAAGCACTAAACCACGCAGGTGCCACAGATGCTAATGTTCTAATTATTCTTAATGATAATGCTATTGGAATTGACCCTAGTGTTGGTGCCTTAAAAAAGTACCTAACCAATGTTAAAAAAGGCACCGCAAAAGACGAAAACATATTTGAATGTTTGAATTTTGACTATACAGGCCCTATAGACGGACACAATCTTGATGTAGTTATTTCTACGTTACAAAAATTAAAAAATAAGAAAGGTCCAAAATTATTACACCTAATTACTACAAAAGGCAAAGGCCTGAAGCAAGCTGAAGAAAACCAAGTGACCTACCATGCCCCTGGAAAATTCAATAAAGAGACGGGAGATTTACTTCCAAAAACTAACGAGTTTCAACCTTCAAAATATCAGGACGTATTTGGCCATACCCTGGTAGAATTAGCACAACAGAATGAAAAGATTATAGGCATTACTCCAGCCATGCCTACGGGTAGTTCATTAAAATACATGATGGAAGAGATTCCTGAAAGAGCTTTCGATGTGGGTATTGCAGAACAACATGCCGTAACATTAGCAGCAGGCATGACTACGGAAGGGTTTATACCTTTTTGTACCATTTACTCTACTTTTCTTCAACGCGCCTATGATCAAGTAATTCATGATGTTGCCATACAAAATCTGCCTGTAATCTTCTGCCTAGATCGAGCAGGGCTAGTGGGGCAAGATGGTGCTACGCATCATGGTCTATATGATATTGCATTTTTAAGATGCATTCCAAATTTAATTCTGGCAGCTCCAATGAATGAACTGGAGCTTAGAAATATCATGTATACCGCACAACTGGGTTTAAACCATCCTATAGCCATAAGGTACCCTCGAGGACGCGGTGTATTAAAGGAATGGAAATTACCCTTTGAAAAAATTGAAATAGGAAAGGCCCAAAAACTAAAAACTGGAACGAAAATTGTGGTGCTTTCCATCGGTCATATAGGTAATATGGTTTGTGATGTTCTTTCAGAAATTGAGAACTCAGAAAAAATTGGACATTACAATATGGGCTTCATTAAACCATTAGACCACAAAGCATTAGAACAAATATTCGCTTCTTACGATCATATTATCACGATTGAAGATGGGTGTAAAACGGGAGGTTTTGGAAGTGCGATTGTAGAATTTGCCAATGAAAAATTATACCAAAAGCCAATAACTGTTCTAGGAATAGAAGATGAAATTATTGAACACGGAAGCACTGAAGAGCTGTATCAAATAGCTAAAATTGATGCTTTATCATTAAAATTGAAAATCAACACCATATTAAATGCAAGCAAATAACCTAAAATTAACTGCGCTACTAGTCGTATTCTTATGCTTTGCTAAAGTTAACGCACAGGATACCATACCAGAACCACAGGAGATAGACTCCATTGCAATAGACACTATTGTAATCCGTTCATTCCAGGATCGGATTAAAAATATTCCGAGAGGCGCTAACTTAACCAACCCTGTCATCTCTTTTAAAAGAACAAAACCCTTAAAAAACAAATACAGTCGATTTAAAATTCCGTCTTTCTGGGATAATGAAAATAAAATTGGCTTTAATTTTAGTGAGGTCGCTTTTATCAATTGGAATGCCGGTGGAAATAATTCAATTGCAGGAGCTGCAAATGCAAAATTTGTTAGAAACTATAAATTTAGATACGTCCAATGGAATAATGATTTGGAAGTGCGTTACGGGTTAAATGCGCAGGAAGACCGGGAGCTTAGAAAAACGGAAGATGTCATTAGATTCAGTTCTACTTTTGGTTATAGAAAAGACACCATTACTAATTGGTACTACTCCGTAAAAACCAATTTTAATACGCAATTTTCTAACGGATATAAGTATCCAGATACTGAAACCCCGATTTCTACTTTTATGGCACCAGGCTATTTATTTTTAGGTGCGGGTACGTCCTACATACCTGAAGGCAAAAAATTTAATCTATACATTTCACCAATCACACAAAAAGCCACTTTTGTTTTAGATCAGGACCTTGCCAACAACGGTTCTTTTGGGGTTAAAAAAGCCGTAAAAGATGCGGATGGTACTATTATTGAAGAAGGTGAAAACGTCTTTATGGAGCTCGGTTTTTTAATCACGAATACTTGGGAAAAGGAAATAATGACCAACGTACTGATGAATCACAGGATCAGTCTATACACGGATTACCTCAACAGTTTCGGGAATATTGATGTAGATTGGGAGCTAAATTTTAACCTCAAAGTCAATAAATACATCACGAGTAACATAGGAACACAGGTTATTTTTGATAATGATATTTTGTTTGACGAAGTTGTAGATGACGCTGGGGTCGTCACCTCAAAAGGAGTGCCTAAAATTCAATTTAAGCAAATTTTAGGCATTGGTATCACATACGATTTCTAGGTTATTAAAGCTGTTTTCCCATAATTTTATTATGAATATGCACTGCAGCACTGTCTGATAGGCTAGCAACATAACAGCAGGTATTTAATAAAATGGAATAGGCAGAACCAGTGGTATCCTTGTAGTTTCCTGGGAGTGTTTTGATTAAAAGCTTATCATAATTAGAAGCATTGTCTTCTTTCTTATTCATTAAAGCGGTGGTATACACCTGAAGTATGTCAGAAATAATTTTATACCCTGCAATCTCTTTTTCTATGACCTCCTGAGATTGGTAAATTTTATCAATACTAATTTTTATAATATCATCAATTTGCGCTTTATAATCGCTCTTATCTAATAAAGCCACATGAAACTCTCCTGCTAAAATAGCGGTTTCATTTTCAACAAATATTCGCACAGCATCTGTAATAAGAGTATTAATTGCTAATGCTCTCAAATAACTCAGACGATCTTCCATGTGTGCCATGGAGTTGTACTTTTTAGTATTAATACTGTTTTTAACCAACTTTATTAAGTATTCTAAAGCAAATTCTTCGGATATCAATCCTAGATTAATACCATCTTCAAAATCTATTATCGTATAACAAATATCATCTGCTGCTTCTACTAAAAAGGTCAAAGGATGTCTAGAATAGCTAATAGATTCTCCTGCACTTGTTTGTACTAAGCCTAATTCCTGAGCAATAGGAATAAATTCATTTTTATCCGATTGAAAAAAACCAAACTTTTTATCCGCAATATGTCGCGTTGGTTTCTTAGGTAACGATTCTTTCGGATACTTCATGAAAGCCCCTAACGTGCCGTAGCTCAACCTTAGTCCGCCCTCCACTCCTTGCCTGGATGCGGTGAGTAGTTTAAACCCATTGGCATTCCCTTCAAAATCTATAATATCTTGGTATTCTTTATCGGAAAGTTGTGCTTTAAACTTTTTGCCCTCGCCAGTTTTGAAAAATTCACCAATAGCTTTTTCTCCACTATGGCCAAATGGCGGATTCCCTATATCGTGCGACAAGGCAGCTGCAGCAACAATAGCGCCAAAATCATTCATTTGATAGCCGTGAACCTCACTTAAATAGGGATGTTTTTCTATTATCTTTTTTCCCGCTATTCTTCCCAAACTTCTTCCTACAACAGAAACCTCTAAACTATGCGTGAGCCTTGTATGCACAAAATCTGTTTTAGATAAAGGAATAACTTGAGTCTTATCTTGTAATGATCTAAAAGCGGAAGAAAATATAATTCTATCATAATCTACCTCAAACCCCAATCGTGTTTCGTCTTGCTCTTTACGCAATCTTTTGTGATGATCTCCTTGTCGTTTCAATGAAAGTAGCTGCTCCCAGTTCATAAGCTCAATAATTTGATGCAAGATACATTTTTTTCAAAGCAAGCCCACGTAGAAACGGAGCTCCTTTAAAACCACAAACATAACATATTGGAAATATATCTTTAACCTGGTGATAACTTTAAGTTTACATTCTGTCTTTTAATTTGCATTGCAATTTAAAAGCATTTAATCAGCGATGAACAAAGTACTTAGCACCTTATTATTTTTAGTTACCATAACTACCTTTTCACAAAACAGTGGAAAAATTATAGGGAATGTTTCTGATGCAGAAATAGAAAATGAAGCCTTATTATTTGCTTCTGTAAAAATTAAAGACACACCAAATGTTGCTCAAACTAATTTTCACGGAAACTACGAATTTGAAAATATTGCTTCCGGAGAGTACACCTTGGTATTCACTTTTCTAGGATACGAGACAAAAGAAGTAGCTGTTTCTGTAAAAAACAATGAAATTTCTAGAGTAGATGGAGCGCTAAAGTCTAAAACTATAGCAATAGATTTACTTTCTGATGAAGAAATTGCCGCTACAGAAAAATCAAAAAATACTATTTCTAGAAGAAATTCTTCCTTAAAATAAGCCCCTAAACGATTAGTTTTTGAATTTTGAACGACATTTAGGGCATTACAGATCGAATTTGCATATTTTAGCCCTAAATAAGGTAGGTCTTATATCATAACCTTATATTAACTTTAATACCAGATATTAATGGCATTTTTGCCGTTAGATACACGAATTAATGGGTGAAAATATTTATTTATTCATGATTGTTGCCTTAGCGGTATTAGCAATCACGGATTTAGTGGTTGGCGTTAGTAATGATGCCGTTAATTTTTTGAATTCAGCAATAGGATCTAAAGCAGTTTCTTTTAGAACCATCATGATTGTTGCTAGTGTTGGTATTGCGCTTGGAGCAGTATCTTCTAGTGGTATGATGGACATTGCCAAAACAGGCATTTTTAATCCGAATAATTTTGTTTTCTCAGAGGTCATGATCATTTTCATGGCAGTGATGATTACCGATATTCTGCTTTTAGATTTTTTCAACACTCTTGGAATGCCTACCTCAACTACGGTCTCTATTGTTTTTGAACTATTAGGAGCCGCTGTTGCAATTTCTATTTTAAAAATATTTTCTACTGATGGTAGTTTATCTACTCTTGGTGAATACATTAACACAGATAAGGCTACCGAAATTATTATAGGAATTTTATTATCTGTAGTTATTGCATTTACCGTTGGTGCTATTGTACAATTCTTTTCTAGATTACTTATTACTTTTAAGTTTGAAAAGCAAGCAAAATGGGTAGGTGCCGTATTTGGTGGCTTTGCAATTACTGCCATTATCTATTTCATAATTGTAAAAGGATTGAAAAGCGCTTCCATATTAGATGGTCCTATTTCCGAATTTATTGCCACCCAGACCAATGTGTTTATTCTTTTAAACTTTGTGTTTTGGAGCTTATTATCATTGTTATTAACCACCGTATTTAAAACAAATATTTACAAATTGATTATTCTTTTAGGAACCTTTGCTTTGGCAATGGCTTTTGCGGGTAATGATTTAGTAAACTTCATAGGTGTGCCTATAGCTGCATTACAATCATATCAAGACTGGAGTGCTTCAGGGGTTTTAGCTTCAGAGTACGGGATGTCTGGTTTAACCAACGCAGTACAAACACCAATACTACTCCTTTTGCTATCCGGTGCTATTATGGTTTTAACCATTTGGTTTTCATCTAAAGCTAAAAACGTTGTTAAAACTAGTGTAGACCTTTCTAGACAAGATGAAGGAGAAGAACGCTTTGAGCCTAATTTCCTGTCTCGCCAAATAGTGCGTTTATCAGTAAAAGCATCAGAATCTTTCTCTGCTATTTTACCCAATAGCCTGCACAACCGCGTTAATACACGTTTTGAGAAACCAGCACCATCTGTATTAAAAGTAAAAGAACAAGACAAACCAGCTTTTGATTTAGTTAGAGCAGCTGTAAACCTTATGGTCGCAAGTATCTTGATATCATTAGCTACCTCTATGAAATTGCCACTATCTACCACCTATGTAACCTTTATGGTTGCCATGGGTTCTTCTCTTGCTGATAAGGCTTGGGGCGCAGAAAGTGCTGTTTACAGAGTTGCAGGGGTATTAAATGTTATTGGTGGATGGTTCTTTACCGCTATTATAGCTTTTGTAGCTTCCGCGATAATCGCTATTTGTATTAATTATGGTGGTACCATTGCTATAGGCATTTTCTTAACCTTAGCTTTTCTAATGATTTTTAGAAATTACTTTAAACAAAGTAAAAAAGCACAGGAAATTAAAGCAGAAGATAGCCTTAGAAAATCTGAAAGCAGCTCAATACAAGGAGTTATAGAAGAAAGCGCAAACAATATTTCAACCGTTGTTAGACGTAGTAATAAAATTTACACAATAGCCATCGATGGTTTAGCACGTCAAGATTTAGACTCCCTTAAAAAGAATAAAAAACAGGTAAACAAGCTCTCTAATGAGATTGATGAATTACGAGACAATATCTTCTATTTTATCAAAAATTTAGATGAAGCTAGTGTAGGTGCAAGTAATTTTTACATCAGCATATTAGGCTACTTACAAGATATGGCTCAATCTTTAGAATACATCAGTAAAGTAAGCCATAAACACATTCACAACAACCATAAAAAACTAAAATACAATCAAATTAAAGAATTAAAAGAGATTGATTCAAAATTAGAAAGCGTTTTCAATGAAACTAAGCTAGCTTTTGAAACTAGATCTTTTGAAAAGATTGGAAATATTATCAAACATAAACATGAAGCCTTTGATTTGGTTTCTCAGAAAATTAAGAAACAAGTAGAACGAACCAGGACCGAAGAATCTAGTCCTAAAAACACTACGTTATACTTTTCTTTACTACAAGAGACTAAAGACTTACTAACAGCCTTAATGAATCTTTTAGAGCTATATTACGATGAGCACGATAGCTCTGTAGAACCAGCTAAGATTGATTTATCTAATCAGAATACCAAATAAGAATCGCTTAGGTTTTTGAGAGGATATAAAAAGGAAAGGGAGAAATTGTTCTAATTTCTCCCTTTCCTTTTTTACTTATTTTGAAGACGTATCTAAATACGTATCTATCCTTGCTATAGCATCTTCATAATGATAGCGTGTTACAGTATTAACACCTGCTTTTCTAGCAGCTTTAAGCTTAGAACGTAAACTAGTAAGCTCTCCCCTAACTAGTGCTCTTACATCAGAAGCAGCGACCTCATAATTTATAGCTCCTTCAAAACCTCCTCTATTAAAACGTCTTGGCGTATACTCTTCTTTTAGTAAATATCCCATCCTATCAATATAGGAACGCTGTAAGTTTCTTCTATAAATAGCAACATTTCTTGCGCTATTCGCCTCACTCCAAAGCCCAGTACGTAAGTCTTTTAACATCTCTAAAGCACTATAGTAATTTACAGCCGTAGTTTCTGCATCCATTAATCTCCCAAGACGATCAAAACTCAATAACGAATTTAAATGACGTTCTTGTAGCTTTCTCACCTTTTCAAAATATCCAGCATGATCAATATTCTGAAGGATACTTTTATCGATCAACCATTCTGGCGTAGCAAAAATATTTCTCTGCAACCATTGCATGGACTCCTTCTGTGATTTTTCATCTAAATGCGAGTACACGAATCCGCCTTGTTCTGGCTTTTTAAGATCTTCGAAAACCCCACCTATATTGGTAACTACATGACCTACATAACGGCTATAAACGCCTAGAAGCTCGCCATACAATTCCTCTAAATCATCATAATTATTTGTTTTATCAGAGGTCCAAGCAGGTAAATTAGCCGCTACATATTTTAAATTTTTTAATCCGTACGTACTCGCTGCAACAGGGTCATCTCCTACGCCCTCGGTCTGAGATTGAGGATCAAAAGTACTTGATTGTCTCCCAAATTTATATTTAGGGTCATTAGCCTTTTCTGCAATCCACTGATCTAACACAGGAACTTCTTCCTCAGCAGAATTTGCTTCTGCAATGTACCGGTATCCCCAATTAGCAGCATAATGATCATAAGGTCCCATTTGACGTATAAAACGAATATTTTTATCCCCTGGTTGCGCTACATAATTGTACCGCGTATAATCCATCAAACTTGCAGCTAAACCAAATTCTTGGGTAAAAGCACCATCTCTTAAAGACTCTACAGGATAAGAATAACTAGCCGCCATATTATGAGGAAAACCTAATGCATGCCCCACTTCATGTGCAATTACCATACGCATCATCTCTCCAATTTCCTCCTCTGGCGTATCTAAGGTTCGTGCGGAAACATTTGCAGCTCCCGTCTCTAATAAATACCTATTTCTATAACTCCTTAAGTGATTGTGATACCAAATAATATCACTCTCTATAATTTCTCCACTTCTAGGATCTGAAACACTAGGACCAACCGCATTACGAGTAGTACTAGCTACATAGCGCACTACAGAATACCGAATGTCCTCTGGACTAAATTCTGGATCTTCTTCTGGAGTAGGTGCATCTTTTGCTATAATGGCATTTTTAAATCCAGCCGTTTCAAAAGGTTTTTGCCAATCTTCAATTCCTTGCTTCATGTAAGCTTTTAGGTTCTCTGGAGTACCAGGATCTAAATAATAGATAATAGGCTTTACAGGCTCTACTAATTCCCCACGAGCGTACGCCTCAGGGTCTTTTGGCTCTAATCTCCAGCGTCTAATGTATGTTTTTTCGTCCGCCTTTAACTGCATACTTCCAAAATCATTCTGGCTTACCGTAAAAAATCCTACACGAGGATCATACAATCTTGGTTGCATAGGTACTTCAGGTAAAAGAATCATAGATTGATTCATTTGAAGACTTATGGACTCTGATTTAGTCTGAGTTGGAGGCTCTGAAGCACTGTAGGTAAAATCTTGTTTCACTTCAATATTTTCAGGAAAACTCTTTACACTATTCACAAAACTTCTAGAAGCATCCAATTTTTTTACTTTATATTCTTTTCGCAATCTGCTAGACAGACCACTGATAGCAGGTACATCTTCAGAGAAAAACTTAGTTACATTAATAACAACGGCTGTCGAATCAGCATTGAAAGCTTCAATATTAAAAGCATATAAAGTGGGCTCATAATTATTTACCTGAACAGACTTCGCAATTGCTTTAGTATCTGGTGCAATATTAGAGAACGATTTTATTTTTAAGAGAATCTTATCCTGAAACCGCAACCAATGCACCACTTGTTCATTGGTTTTAGAACCGGCATTCATATAACCGCCACCCAGACCTTCTGGAATTTGAGCAATTCTACTCACCCAGAGCATGTCTTTATTTAAAACATTGAACGGTATTTCATAAAAATACTCTTTTTTAACCTGATGCGTTTTGAACAAACCATCATCTGTAATGGCGTCCTTTGTAATTACATCCGCATAAGATTTTATGGCATTTTTATCTTTTAATTTTGCCGCAGGTGCCGCTACCGCTTTAGATTTTTTACTTTTCTTTTTTTGTGCGTGAGCATTTTCTAACGAAACTAGAGATAGACAAATGAACAGTAGTAGTAGTTTTTTCATATATTAGATTGATTATAGTTTCTAAATTTAGAAAAACACTATTCAAAACTTAGGGTTTTTAAAAAACCTTAACATTTTTAACCTGCATCATGGTAGGAAGCAGATCTTATATCCTAAACAAAAGTGCATACTATACACTATTTACTAAAAACTATACATTTTAATGAGTCATCTATACGTCTATTCGTTAACTTAAAGTACGCTTATAATTATATATATGACTTCTCAACTAAATAGAACATTAATAAAAAGATACCAACTAACCATAGGTACGTTTTATTTTTATGAAAATTACGTGGTTTCTGAAGTTAATGAGGGTATTGCTTTATCGTTTGAAACTTTGCAAGAAGTCATACAATTAGGAAAAGAGCATTATGGCAAACACACCCCGTTTGTTTTCATATCAAACAGAGTAAACTCCTATTCTTTTAATCCTACCTCTCATTTCAAGACAGTACCTATGTTCCCTAATGTAAAAGGATTTGCTGTAGTTGTTTATGATAGCATTAATAGAGAGATTGCTGAAATGGAACAATCTTTTGTCCACAAGCCCGTACATATATTTGATGATTTAAGCGATGCAATAACTTGGGCGGAGAAACTTATTATAGCAGATTAATCTATTTCCTGTAGAAATTCATTTCATCAATATACTTCCAAACCTCTAAAGGTAATAGCGGTTTAATATTCTTCCCTTCTTTATGCTTCTGACGTATAAATGTAGATGATATTTCCATAATAGGAGCATCATCAACTGTTGTAATCTTAGGATGTCCTTCAAATTGATGCTCCACCTTACCCTCGGAAATTCGAGGGTAGACATGAATAGAATAGTTCTCTAAGATAACCTCATAATTTTTCCATTTATGAAACCCTTTTAGGTTGTCTTCACCCATAATCAACGAAAAGTCATATCCGCTAGGATATTTTTCCGATAAATAAGCCAAGGTGGTTACCGTGTAATTAGGTTGCGGCAGATTAAACTCTATTGTACTGGGTTTTAAATGATCATAAGCTTCTGTAGCTTCTAAAACCATTTGATACCTATGCTGATTATCAACTAATGATTTTTTAGTTTTAAACGGACTCTGAGGCGTGATTACAAACCAGACCTCATCAAGGTCTGAAAATTCTACCATATGATTAGCGATAATCAAATGACCGATATGTATTGGATTAAATGTTCCGAAATATAAACCAACTTTTTTCAAACTACTCCTCGTTTTTAGAACTCAAAAAATCTTGTACTAACTCATAAGATTCTGCCAATGCAGTATCTAAGTCATAGTTTTTGATAATCATATCAAACTGCGGTGCTGTTGCTAACTCTACAGAAGCCTTAGCAATACGCATGTTTATCTTATCATCACTTTCAGTACTACGCTTTTTTAAACGTATTTTAAGCTCATCCACACTTGGTGGCTTTACAAATACAGCCAAGGTTTGATCTGGAAATTTCTTTTTGATTCTTAAACCTCCAACAACATCAATATCAAAAATAACATTTTTACCCTCCGCCCATAAACGTTCTACTTCTGTTTTAAGGGTGCCGTAAAAATTATCTCTATACACTTCTTCCCACTCTAAAAAGTCATCATTTTTAATATGCCTTTTAAATTCTGAAAGTGACATAAAATAATAATGTTCTCCATTTTTTTCTTTCCCTCTTCTAGGTCTAGAAGTAGCTGAAATAGAAAACGCTAAGTTTAAATCGGTTTTTTCTAATAAATGTCTAACAATAGTTGTCTTTCCACTTCCTGAAGGAGCAGAAAATATGATAAGCTTTCCTCCCTTCATTACAATACGTTTAGCATTTGTTCCTTAATCTTTTCTAATTCATCTTTCATTTGCACTACTACTTGCTGCAACGGTGCAAAATTGGCTTTAGAACCAATAGTATTAATTTCTCTTCCTATTTCTTGGCAGATAAACCCTAATTTTCTTCCGTTAGAATCTACAGATTTCAAGGTAGTAATGAAATAATCTAAATGATTGGTCAAACGTACTTTTTCCTCTGTGATGTCGTATTTCTCAAGATAATAGATAAGCTCTTGCTCAAACCTGTTTGCATCTAAATTTACAGCAAGGTCGGCCACCGCTTTTTCTAAACGCTCACGAATAGTACTTAAACGATCTACGTCTAACTTTTCTACATCGATAAGCAAGTTTTTTATAGTTGTAATTCTAGTAACAAAATCATCATCTAAAACCTGACCTTCTTCAGATCTAAAAATATTGATTTCTTTCAAGGCAACGACTAAAGCTTCTTCTATAGCGACAAATTCTTGCTCGTCTATATCTTCACGCTCTGTTTTCATAGCATCTGGCATTCTAATTGCCATTTCTAACAAATGTGTATCTTCAACATTAGCTATAGCGCTAAGCTGCTTCATATATTGACGCACAACAACCTCGTTGATTACTGACGTGGTTTCATCTCCAGTATTCTCAACATACAAACTAAAATCAACCTTACCTCTAACCAGCGCCGTTGCTATAGTTTTTCTAAGTTGAAGTTCTTTTTCTTTGTATGAAGATGGTATTCTGGCGTTTAAATCTAAACTCTTACTGTTTAAAGATTTAATTTCGATGGTTATCTTTTTACTAGGAAGCTGTATCACATGCTTCCCAAAACCCGTCATAGACTGAATCATAAATAGCTATTAATTTAAGCAAAGGTAATTAAAAAATCACCTTTACTTATTTCCCATCTATGCAAAGTTCTAATCTGTTCTAAAAAACTGATTAGTTTAAGGCTCTAACCCAAATATTTCTAAAGCTAACTCCACTTTCATCGCCATGATCTTGTAAGATGATTGGTGCTTTACCATGCGCCTCGTTTTTAGGCCAACCAATATAAGGCGTGGTTCCTTTAATTTCCACATGATCTTGCACTAGAATACCATTGTGTAGCACTGTTATAGTTCCAGATTGTGTTTTTTGTCCTTTTTTATTGAATTCAGGTGCGTGATAAATAATATCGTAGGTATTCCATTCACCACTAGGAACAGAAGCCTTGGCTAAGGGCACGTGCTGCTTGTATATAGCACCTACCTGCCCATTTACATACGTGTCGTTATCATTATTATCCAAGATTTGCACCTCATACCGTCCTTGGAGAAAAACACCGCTATTTGCTCTACTTTGGCTCTTACCTTTTATAACCGCTGGAGATTTCCATTCTAGATGCAATTGTATATCGCCAAATTCTTTAACGGTTTTAATATCTCCAGCTTTATTCTTTACGGTAAAACTACTATCTGAGTTAATGATCCAATCTGCAGGTGTATCTGCATCTTTAACACTCACCCATTCATTTAAGCTATTGCCGTTAAAAAGAATAATAGCATCACTTGGAGCTGCATTAGCATCAGAGGGTTTTACTACAGGAGGAACAGGAGTGTAAAATTCCGTTTGTTCAGGTTTCGTAGGTTCTTCTCCCGTGTACTCCTCATAGGTAATTACAACACTCTCATTTTTAACGCTAGTTTCTTTAACCTGAGCATTACAAGAAAAAAAAGTAAGCGCCGTAATTAAATAAAAATATTTCATGGATAGTTATGTTAAGTTGCGTTTGATTAAAGTTTTCTGATTTTAATATTTCGATATGAAACCATGTCTCCATGATCTTGCAAACCTATTTTTCCTGTAGGATGCTTTCCAAAAGCTTCCCAATCCGCAAATTTCGATTTTGAAACCATAGCACTCCATTCTGGATCATTAACAGCAAAGTCTACCAGATCAACACCATTAAGCACTACTTTACCAGTGTTTGTTTTATGGTTAATGGTTATCTCGCATAAATTCCATTCTCCAACAGGTTTGGTAACATCTTTAGAGGGTGCCACCATATCATACAAAGCCCCTGCTTGGTGTGTAGTTCCCGCTTTAGCATCAGGATGCTTTGTATTGTCTAAGACCTGTATTTCTGGACCTGTTTGGTAGGCTTCAGAAAATTTTGGATCTTCTTTTACTCCCCAAAAAATACCACTATTACCGCCTTCTGCTATTTTCCATTCTAAGGACAATACAAAATCTGTATATTCCTCTTTGGTCACTAAGTTGAAAGCATCTCCAGAAGGCCTTTCTTCCGGCGGATAAAATACCATGGCTGAATCTTCCAATTTCCAATGTTCAGAAATACTTTCTTTACCGTACTCTTTCCAGGCATCAAAATTAGTCCCATCAAATAATACAACCCACTCTTCTTCCGCACTCTTTTCGGGAACCGGCTCTTCCGATTCTATTACTTTCTTTGCCCCTTCTTTACAACTGATAATTATCGTCAGAAAGGCAAGCATCATAATTTTTCTCATCGCACTACAATTAAATTCCTAAAATTTTCTTTAATACCTCTTTATCGATTTTTGAACCCGCAAAATCGTCAAATGTTTTTTCTGTTGCCTCAATAATATGGTCTTGAATAAACTTAGCACCTTCTCTTGCACCTTGTTCTGGACTTTTAATACAACACTCCCATTCCATAACCGCCCAAACATCACAACCATATTGCGTAAGTTTAGAAAAGATTGTTTTAAAATCTATTTGACCATCACCTAAAGACCTATAGCGCCCTGCTCTATCTCCCCAATCGTTGTAACCACCAAAAGCTCCTTTTTTCCCCGTTGGATTAAACTCAGAATCTTTGACATGGAATGATTTAATAAACTCATGGTAATGATCTATATAGGCAATATAATCTAGCTGTTGCAAAACAAAGTGACTAGGATCATAAAGAATGTTTACACGTTTATGGTTATTTGTAGCTTTCAAAAAACGCTCAAATGTATCGCCATCATGCAAATCTTCTCCAGGATGAATTTCATAACATACATCTACCCCTTGTTCATCAAAATGGTTTAAAATTGGCATCCAACGTTTTGCTAATTCTTCAAAGCCCATTTCCACCAAACCAGCTGGTCGCTGTGGCCATGGGTGCATGGTGTGCCAAAGTAAAGCTCCAGAAAAAGTAGCGTGGGTATTTATCCCTAAACGTCTACTAGCTGTGGCTGCTTTTTTTACCGTTTCTACCGCCCAGGCTGTACGTGCTTTAGGATTATTTTTGACCTTATCTGGCGCAAAATTATCGAACATTAAATCGTAAGCCGGGTTTACAGCTACTAACTGCCCTTGTAAGTGTGTTGAAAGTTCAGTAATCTCTAATCCATAAGAGTTAATCTTGCCTTTAAGTTCATCACAATAGGTTTGGCTTTCTGCCGCTTTATCTAAGTCTATTAAGAAATCTACCCAAGTTGGAATTTGAATTCCTTTATAGCCTAAATCTGCCGCCCATTTACACATTCCATCAAGAGAATTAAACGGTGCTTTACTATCTACAAATTGCGCTAAAAAAACTGCTGGTCCCTTTATTGTTTTCATCACTATATTATTAATTATTTAAAAAATTACTGTTTGAATGATTTGATTACTAAAAATTTAAGAATTAATCTCTTATATTTAAAGTTTGATAGGCTACTACCATTTCAAATTGACAATGACTAAATATACTAATTACAATAGAATAATAACACATATACAGCAATGAATCAGCATGAGAAATACGACGCAATCGTTGTAGGAACAGGAATTACCGGAGGATGGGCTGCAAAAGAGCTTTGTGAGAACGGATTAAAAACATTAGTTCTAGAAAGAGGACCAATGGTAGCGCACATTAAGGATTATAAAACCATGAATGATGACAATTGGGATTATGATTTAAAAGGCGAACTCTCCAAAGAAGACAAGAAAAAATACCATGTTCAGAAAAGGATTGGCTGGGCGCCCACGGAAGATTCAAAACATTTTTTTGTAAATGATTTAGAGCACCCTTACGAGGAAACCAAACGTTTTGATTGGATTAGAGGGTACCACGTAGGTGGTAGATCATTGACCTGGGGAAGACAGTCTTACCGTTGGAGCGATTTAGATTTTGAAGCAAACAAAAAAGATGGCCATGGCGTTGATTGGCCTGTACGTTATAAGGATATTTCTCCTTGGTATGATAAAGTAGAAGAATACATTGGTGTGAGCGGACAAAAATTAGGGCTCAAACAACTACCTGATGGAAAATTTCATCCTCCGATGGATTTGAATTGCGTAGAAGAAGACCTTCAGAAATCCATGACGGAAAAATTTGATGACGGACGTTTGTTAACCATTGGACGTGTGGCTCATATTACAGATAAAGAAAAGCCTATTGAAGGCAGACAACCCTGTCAATATAGAAATAGATGCTGGAGAGGTTGCCCTTTTGGAGGATACTTCAGCAGTAACTCTTCTACCTTACCCGCAGCAGAACGCACCGGAAACATGACCCTAAGACCTAATTCTATTGCGTACGAGGTTATTTATGATGACACTACGAAGAAAGCTACCGGGGTAAAAATTATAGATGCAGAAACCAATGAAATAATAACATTTAATGCTGATGTGATTTTCTTATGCGCTTCCTCAATGGCTTCCGTTGGCATCTTGCTACAATCAAAATCTGAACGTTTCCCGAACGGATTAGGGAATGATTCTGATGCTTTAGGAAGAGGAATTATGGATCACCATTATCAACTTGGTGCCAATGCAAAAGTAGAAGGCTATTTAGATAAATATTATAAAGGCCGAAGACCTAATGGGTTTTACATTCCGCGATTTGTAAACTTAGATGAATCGTCTGAAAAGAAAGATTACTTAAGAGGCTTTGGTTATCAGGGTGGCGCAAGCCGTGGCAGCTGGACAGACTCTGTTGCAGAGATGGGATACGGTGCCCCTTTGAAAGAAAATATTTTAAAACCTGGACAATGGCAAATTGGCGCCACAGGTTTTGGAGAGTTTTTACCCTATGACGAAAACCGTGTTACGCTTAGTTTGAGCAAAAAAGATAAGTGGGGCTTACCACAATTAAATTTTGATGTTGAATTCAAAGAAAACGAATACAACATGCGTGAAGATATTAAAACGCAAATTGCTGCTATATTAACCCAGGCTGGTTTCAAGGATGTAAATGTATATGACAAAGAAACAGGACCAGGATTAGGCATCCACGAAATGGGAGGTGCTAGAATGGGACACGATGCAAAAACATCTATTGTAAATAAATACAATCAAGTACACGATGTACCTAATGTATATGTTACGGATGGTGCTTTTATGTCGTCTTCTAGCTGCGTAAATCCATCATTAACTTATATGGCTT
The DNA here is from genome assembly GCF_019278565.1 of Cellulophaga sp. HaHa_2_95. The sequence continues at coordinate 215,562 of NZ_CP058988.1, forward strand.
TTACAGCAAGAGCTGCAAACCATGCTGCAGAACAATTCAAATTAGGTAAATTTGCATAAGTAATAGACAAGAATTTATGGACAATGCTTCAGCCCGCAATATGTGGGGCGATTATTTAGATAAACATTTAGAAGATGCTTTTGTTACCGCACCAAAGACCATTCACTTTTGCGATAATGAAAAAGATGCCAATGAATGTGTAGAATTAGTTTTAAAGAACATAAAAAAGGCCTCTTCCCCTTCACTCTTAGGGTTGCAATTACGAAATGAACCGTTGCCTAAAATAGGTGATTTCCTAGTAATTACAGATTGGGCTGGCAATGCTAAATGCATTGTAAAAACTACCGCCGTAAAACTAAAGCCATTCTTCAGCATAAATGAAGCGTATGCTCGTTTAGAAGGTGAAGGTGACAAAAGCTTAGCACATTGGAAAAAAAGCCATTGGGATTATTACACGCGAGAACTAGCACCTTTTAAAAGAGAGCCTAGAGACAGTATGATTGTCGTATGTCAAGAATTTGAAAAAGTATACGAATAAAAAAAGCCGCATGATGCGGCTTTTTATTTTTACGATATAGCTTCTAATCTAACACCACCCATGTATTCCCATCTTTATGAGAAGCTACAGTGCTTTCTATGAAGTTTAATCCTCTTACACCATCCATCATGGTAGGAAATTCACCATCATTATATTCTTGTCCTCTAATAGCTTTTGCTACTCCTAAGTAAATATTAGCCATAGAATCAAAAATACCTTCTGGGTGTCCTGGAGGCAATTTTGTACCGTTCAAGGATAGTTCAGAATTATAAGCATGCCCCGGTTTGTAGACTTGTAACGGTTTGTCATCACTCATAACGTATAAGTAGTTAGGATTTTCTTGTTCCCATCTAAATCCGCCTTTATCGCCATAAATAGCAATCGCTAATCCGTTTTCTTCTCCTGTTGCAATTTGACTTGAACGAAGCACTCCCTTTGCATTTCCGTCAAAACGAACCAATACCGTACCATCTATATCCATTTGATTGTCTTCATACAAGTAATTTAAATCGGCTAGAATAGATTTTACTTGCATTCCTGTGGTATATTCAATCATGTTGAAAGCATGCACTCCTATATCTCCCATGCAACAGCTAATTCCTGCTTTCTCAGGATCTAATCGCCATGTAGAAGATCTTTTTTCCTTGTCGTGAATGACCGGATTCAACCAACCTTGGTAATAACGCACATCTACTTTCTGGATCTTACCCAAAGCACCTTGCTTAATCATTTCTCGCATTTGACGCACCATAGGATACCCGGTATACGTATGTGTTACCGCGAAAATTGTTCCTGCTTTTTCTAAGGTAGCTTGTAAAATTTTAGCTTCTTCATAGGTGGTTGTCATTGGTTTTTCACAAATAACGCTAAATCCGTTTTCCAACAATTTCTTCGCCATTGGAAAATGCAAAAAATTTGGTGTAAGCACAGAGCATACTTGAATACGCTCTGATTCCGGAAGCTTTAACTCTTCTTCCACCAAGGTATCAAAATCTTTATAAATACGATTTGTTGGGATATCTATTTCTTTTGCAAATGCCAAACTATCTTCCAAATTTGGATTGAAAACCGCACCTACAATTTCATAATTATCATTAATCTGTGACGCAACTCTATGTAATATTCCAATAAGAGAGTCGCCACCTCCGCCTAAAATTCCTAATCTAATTTTCTTTGCCATTTTTGTATTTTAATCTTTTCTACTAAATAATTCTAATTAATGTGCCGCTGCTTGATTTACTCTTTTTTCTTCTATTTTTTTACGAATAACAAACAGAATTCCGAATAAAACTATTAAGGCCACTGGAAAGTACACCATAAACCCTAAAACTGCTTTTCCTGCAGCAACTTCTGCCACTTTTCCTACCAAACCAGAAGCAATTGCGCTTTCTTTTTCTACATCTAATCTTGAACCAATAATTGGATTCCAAATAGAGGTTGCAAACATTCCTGCACCCCCTACCAATGACATTCCTAAAGCTCCTGTTTTAGGCGTATATTCTGATATAAAACCTATCATGGTTGGCCAGAAATAACAAACACCTAAGGCAAATAAAGCTGCCGCCACATAAATCATAGAACCGTCTGCGACACTCATAAAATAAATTGCCGTAGCAGTAATTATGGCAGACATAAGCAAAACACCAATTGGGTTCAGCCTGTGAATAATTGGCCCTGCAAAAAATCTTCCTAAAGCCATAATCCCTGTTACTAATGCTAAAACCAACATTGGACTTGCTCCTGAGCTACCTAAAATTGTCTCTATCCATTGTTGTGGTATAAATTCTGAGGTTGCCGTAAGGGTCATACACACCATCATGAATAAAAATAATGGGTTTGCAAGCGCCTTTATGTTTGATGATGTATTTGATTCAATATTCTCACTCTGAGGAAATTTCTGGGTAAATATCAAGAAACCATAGATAGCGGTTGGTATTAACATAGTTGCAATTTGTAACTGCCAATTTAAACCCCCGTCTGTCATAAATTTAGAAACTAAAGATCCTATTACTAGACCTCCAGGAAACCAAACATGAAATTTATTTAACATCGCAGTTCTATTGTTGGTATACATATCTGCAATCATAGGGTTACACGCCGCTTCAACAGAACCGTTTGCAAAACCAATAAAGAATGTGGAGATAATCAACGTCCAGAAACCACCAGCAAATATGGTAAGTACCAATCCCAGTACGTGACATACAAAAGCCACAATTAATAACTTTTTAGCCCCTAAAGAGTTGAACAAAAGCCCCCCAAGCAACATAGCCAAAGGAAACCCTAGGAATGCCATACTATTAATCCAACCCAACTCTTGATTGGTGATTCCAAAATCTTCTCCTAACTGCGTTAAAATACCTGCTCTAATTGCGAAAGTCATAGACGTTACAATTAATGCCATACAGGCCGCTAAGAAAACTTTACTCTTATTTATTTGTTCCATGTTGATAATATATAAATTGGTTGTTTGTTCTATTGTTCTCCTTTTTGAGTTTCTGCTTTCAATTCTAGTATCAAAATTTTCTGCCTAAGTAATTATATCGAAGGTAGTTCTTTGGTTTTGATAATGAATCTCTTCTAGCTCATCTAATTCATCTATCTAAATACATAGATCATTAGTTTTACAACTCTTTAGCTACCTTAAGCAACAAATCTCTAGTCGCTATAATCCCTTCTTCTTCCGTCAATACATCTCCTTCATATTCTACGCCAACAAAACCTTCATAACCTGCCTCTTTTACAATTTTCATCATTTTATAAAAATCGATTTTAGTTTCATTTCCTTCCGCATCAAAATTGTAGGACTTTGCACTTACACCTTTCGCATAAGGCATTAATTCCTTCACACCTTTATACATGTCATACTCTTCTGCACATTCACCGTTATAGATAGAACCATCTTTTCTTTTCATACAGAAGTTTCCAAAATCTGGAAGCGTACCACAATTTGGCATGGCAACAGTACTCATTACCGCAGCCAAATCTGACGCATTTGAAGAATACCCTCCATGATTTTCTACCAATACATTTATATTTTTCCCCTTCGCATAAGTTGCTAATTGGGTTAAGCCATCTACAGCACTTTCCAACCATTTTTCTTTAGTAGTTCCGCCAGCTAAATTTACGCGAATAGAGTGGCATCCCATGGCCGCCGCAGCATCTACCCATTTGTAATGGTTTTCTACCGCCGCTTTACGTTCTTCGGCATTCTCCGTAGCAAGATTACCTTGACCATCAATCATGATAAGAAGATTTGTCATTCCGTGTTTCTTACTTTCTGTATTACATTTTTCAACGAAAGCCGCCATTGCCTCTTCAGAAAAATTTTCTTTTTCTAATTCCTCATAATACAAACCGCTCACATATTCCAATCCAGAAAAACCTAAAGCTTTGGCTTTTTCTGCAAAAGTGTAGGGGCTTACCTTATCATCAAAAACCATTTTATGCATGGACCATTGTGCTATTGATAATTTAAAAAATGGAGTAACTACAACCTCTTCTTCTATTTCCGGAATTACCTCCTCTTTTTTCTTTTCTTCTTTACACGATAAAAAGAATAAAAAAAGTGAAAAATAAATGAAAAGTAAACTGCGCTTATTAAAAATTAAATCTTTCATATTGTATAAAATAGTCATTTGTTAAATTATCAGCCCACTACAACGTTATAGTGAGATATCCTTGTATTCTAAGCGTTTAAATGTAAAAAATTTATTTTATATTTAATAAATTTACGAAATAAACAATTTTACTGCATGAGCAAATTTTTTTACAACGAAGAACAAGAGTCGTATGACGCGATTGTTGTTGGTACTGGTATAAGTGGTGGATGGGCTGCTAAAGAACTATGCGAAAACGGTCTTAAAACTTTGGTTTTGGAGCGTGGAAAAATGGTGACACATATTAAAGATTATCCAACAGCAAATATGGATGATTGGGATTTTCCAAATAATGGAGAATTACCTAAAGAAGAGCGAGACAAACAACTTAAACAAGCAAGAACAGGGTATACTGTTAAAGCACCGCACAACTTCTGGTTTGTAAATGATTTAGAACACCCATACAGCGAAACAAAACGATTTGACTGGATGCGTGGTTATCACGTAGGAGGTAGATCTATTATGTGGGGTCGTCATAGCTACCGCTGGAGTGATATTGATTTTGAAGCTAATAAAAAAGATGGTATTGCAGTAGACTGGCCTGTTCGTTATAAAGATATTGCTCCTTGGTACGATAAAATAGAATCTTACATAGGTGTAAGTGGTGAAAATTTAGGATTAGAACAATTGCCTGATGGTCAATTTGGCCCTATGATGGAATTGAATTGTGTAGAACAAACGTTTAGAGAGAAGGTGGCAGAAAACTTTGATGGTAGAGTTGTTACGGCTGGTCGTGTTGCACATATTACTGGAGATAAGAAATTTGACGGTAGAAGTAAATGTCAATTTAGAAACCGCTGTATAAGAGGGTGTCCTTTTGGCGCTTATTTTAGCTCAAATTCTTCTACACTACCTGCTGCAGAGAATACTGGAAACTTAACCTTACGTCCCGATTCTATTGTTTCTGAAGTTATTTATGATGATGCCACCAAAAAAGCAATTGGAGTTAAAGTTATTGACCGTTTAACAAAAGAAGAACTGGTCTTTAAGGCAAAAGTTATTTTCTTATGCGCTTCATCAATGGCTTCTACTCAAATTTTGCTACAATCAAAATCAGAACGTTTTCCTAATGGATTAGGAAATGATTCTGACCAATTGGGAAGAAACATCATGGACCACCATTTAGGTGTTGGTGCTAACGGTAAGTTTGATGGCTTTGAAGACAAGTACTATAAAGGCCGTAAACCAAACGGTGTTTACATACCACGTTTTAGAAACATTGGGGGCGATACCGACAGAAAAGACTATATTAGAGGCTTTGGTTATCAAGGTGGCGCAAGCAGAGGAAACTGGGAAGAATCTATTGCTGAAGTATCTTTTGGTAAAGACTTAAAAGAAACTATTTTGAAGCCCGGCGGATGGAATATGGGAATTATGGGCTTTGGAGAAGTTTTACCTTACGAGGAAAATAGAATGACCCTTGACTATGATAATTTGGATGGCTGGGGCTTACCTACTGTTATCTTTGATGCCGAATTCAAAGAGAACGAATGGAAAATGCGTGAAGACATTAAACAACAAGCAGTAGAAATGCTAGAAAAAGCAGGACTACGTGACGTTAAGGCATATGATAGACCTGGCGCTCTTGGACTAGGAATACATGAAATGGGAACTGCTCGTATGGGTAGAGACCCTAAAACATCTGTATTAAACGGAAACAATCAAGTACATGCAGTACCTAACGTTTATGTTACCGATGGTGCTTTCATGACATCAGCCAGTTGTGTAAACCCTTCATTAACCTATATGGCATTTACTGCAAGAGCTGCAAACCATGCCGCAGAACAACTTAAAAAAGGAAACTTATAATGGATAGAAGAATCGCCCTCAAGAACATAGGATTATCACTAGGTTATGTGGTAGCTACCCCAACATTAATTAGCTTAGTACAAAGTTGTAATGAGCAAAATGTTGTGGAATGGACACCGGACTTTTTATCTAAAGAAGAAGGTGCCGCATTACATAAATTGGTGGATATTATTCTACCTAAAACAGACACACCTTCTGCATCTGAAGTAAATGTTCATGTATTTATAGACAAATTTGCTAAAGAAATCATGGAAGTAGAGGAACAAAATTTCCTTAAAATGTCCATGAGCAAATTCTTAAGTAAAGCAGTAGCAGATTCTGGTAAAGAAACTATTGCTGATTTAACTGCTGAAGATTTAGAGCCTGTATTAGCAAGTGCTTTTAAGGTGACTAAAGAGGATGAGGTTAAAAACTTCAAAATGATTAATACCTACAATAAAGCTATTGAAAGCGGTGAAACACCTGAATTAGACGATACCGTATCTAGATTTGCCTTTGCAAATAATTTAAGAGGTATGGTTATTTGGGGATACAAAACATCTGAATATGTAGGTGAGGAAGTTTTAGCTTACTTACCGGTACCTGGTGAATATATTGGTTGTGGAGATTTACAAGAGCTAACTGGCGGTAAAGCCTGGTCTATCTAGTAGAAACCACCCTTAAAATAAATAAAGCCCTATGATTTTTAGACTTCTAAAAATTATAGGGCTTTTTGCAACCTGCTCATTTTTAACCATGTATTGAAATCCAAATTAGATTTACGGCTCGTATATAAAGTAGCAGATGGTTAATGACACTCACTATGGAAAAACACTATATACTTTTATCGATCTATATCATTGCTTTTATATCAATGGCGGTATTACGGCCTTATTTTAAAAAATAAACACACACAGTATTACTAACTATAAAAAAAGCCCTTAGAATTACTTCTAAGGGCTTTTTTGTACTTACATGTGGCTTATTAAGAACCACACATTAAACAATCATCATCTGCTTGACCTTCTTTAGCCCTTGCGATCATCTCTTTCATCTCCTGAGGCGTCATTGGCTGTATATCTACCTCCTGCTGTACCGCAGGTGTGGCAGCCACCTTGACCTCTGGCTTCAGTACTGGTGTCGCCGCTACAGTTTCTGCTTCTGCAGCAATACTAACTGGAACTTCTTTCTTCTTAGTATTATCTAAAGTGAACTTAATAGCGTCTACAGCAGATTTAGTTCTTAAATAATACATCCCAGTTTTTAAACCACTTTTCCAAGCATAGAAATGCATAGAGGTTAATTTAGAAAAGTTTGCGCCTTCCATAAATAAGTTAAGCGATTGGCTTTGATCAATAAAGTATCCTCTTTGTCTAGACATATCAATAATGTCTTTCATACTTAATTCCCAAACTGTTTTATACAATTCTTTAATATCTTGAGGAATGATATCTATATGTTGAATAGAACCATTTGCTCTCATTAACTCTTGTTTTAGGTTTTCATTCCATAAACCAAGATTTACTAAATCTTCTAATAAATGCTTGTTTACCACAATGAACTCACCAGACAATACTCTTCTCGTATAAATGTTAGACGTATAAGGCTCAAAACATTCATTATTTCCTAAAATTTGAGAGGTAGAAGCTGTTGGCATTGGCGCTACTAATAAAGAGTTACGCACACCGTTTTTCTTCACTTCTTTACGAAGTTTATCCCAGTCCCAACGACCAGAAAGCTCTTCATCTTTTATACCCCAAAGGTTGTATTGAAATTCTCCTTGAGAGATTGGAGACCCTTCATAACTAGAATATGGCTCTTCTTCTTTCGCCATTTCCATTGAAGCGGTTACTGCTGCAAAGTATAAGGTTTCAAAAATCTCTTGGTTCAATGCTTTTGCCTCATCACTGGTAAAAGGCAAACGCAACATGATAAAAGCATCTGCTAAACCTTGCACCCCTAAACCAATTGGTCTATGACGTACGTTAGAATTTTCTGCTTCTTTAACTGGATAATAATTTCTATCTATAACCTTGTTTAAGTTTCTTGTTACACGTTTGGTAACTTTAAACAATTCTTTATGATCAAACTCTCCATTTTTAATAAACATTGGCAAGGCAATAGATGCCAAGTTACATACTGCAACCTCATCTGGAGAAGTATACTCCATTATCTCGGTACATAAGTTTGAAGAACGAATAGTCCCTAAATTTTTCTGATTGCTCTTACGGTTTGCTGCATCTTTATACAGCATGTAAGGTGTACCCGTTTCTATTTGAGATTCAAGAATTTTTTCCCAAAGCTCTCTAGCTTTTACTGTTTTGCGACCTTTATTTTCAGCTTCGTATTTTAAATACATTGCTTCAAAAACATCACTATGGTGCTTAAATAAATCAGGACATTCGTTAGGACACATTAGGGTCCACTCTTCATTAGCCTCTACTCTTCTCATGAATAAATCTGGAATCCACATTGCGTAGAATAAATCTCGAGCACGCATTTCTTCCTTACCATGATTCTTTTTAAGATCTAAAAACTCATAGATATCTGCATGCCATGGCTCTACATAGATTGCAAAACTACCTTTACGTTTCCCTCCACCTTGATCTACGTAACGTGCGGTATCATTAAACACCTGCAACATAGGAACAATCCCGTTCGAAGTTCCGTTAGTTCCCGCAATATAAGAACCTGTAGCACGTACATTATGAATAGACAATCCTATACCACCCGCTGATTGAGAAATCTTTGCCGTTTGCTTTAAGGTGTCATAAATACCATCAATACTATCATCTTTCATTGCTAAAAGGAAACAAGAAGACATTTGAGGCTTTGGTGTTCCTGAATTAAACAGGGTTGGCGTAGCATGTGTAAAATACTTTTTAGACATTAATTCGTACGTTTCAACGACAGCATCTAAATCATCTAAATGTATCCCCACAGATACACGCATTAACATATGTTGAGGACGCTCTGCTATTTGCCCATTAATTTTTAACAAGTAAGAACGTTCTAAAGTTTTAAAACCAAAATAGTCGTAGCCAAAATCTCGGTTATAAATTATAGTTGAATCTAAAAATGCTGCATTTTCAGAAATTACTTTGAACACCTCATCAGATAATAAAGGTGATTTTTTACCATTTCTAGGGTTTACATATTCATAAAGATCTTTCATGGTATCTGCGAAAGATTTCTTCGTGTTTTTATGTAAGTTAGACACAGATATTCTTGCTGCTAATTTAGCGAAGTCAGGATGCGTAGTAGTCATGGTAGCCGCAATTTCAGCTGCTAAATTATCTAGCTCTGAAGTTGTTACTCCATCATACAATCCCTCAATCACTCTCATAGAAACTTTTATAGGATCTACTAGCTCATTTAGTCCGTAACAAAGCTTACGAACTCTTGCCGTAATCTTATCGAACATCATTGGTTCTTTTCTACCGTCTCTCTTTAGTACATACATGGGCTACAATTATTTTTAGTGATACAATGGTCTGGTCATGCCTTTTTCAAAGCACAACAAGTGGTGTTTATAGTTCCTTAGTTTTGCAAGAAATGGCTGCGGAACTAAGGATTATTTATCGTTTATTTTTAGAAATCTGCGTCGAAGCTAATTTTCTGAGAATCGCTATCTTTATCGTTATTTAAAACGCCGGCTTTTTGATACTCCGAAACTCTTTTTTCAAAGAAATTAGTTTTACCTTCCATACCAATCATATCCATAAAATCAAATGGATTGGTGGAATTGTAAACTTTATCGCACTCTAATTCTACCAATAATCTATCGGTTACAAATTCAAGATATTGGGTCATTAATTTAGAATTCATTCCAATTAGGCTAGCTGGTAATGATTCTGTAATAAATTCTCTTTCAATATTTAAAGCATCTACAAGAATTTCTGTGATACGCTCTTTAGGCACTTTATTTACGATATGCTTGTTATGAAGGTGTACCGCAAAATCACAATGCATTCCTTCATCACGAGAGATTAACTCGTTAGAGAACGTTAATCCTGGCATTAAGCCTCTTTTCTTCAACCAGAAAATAGAACAAAAAGATCCAGAAAAGAAAATACCTTCTACTGCTGCAAACGCAATTAAACGCTCTGCAAAACTTGGAGAATCTATCCACTTTAAGGCCCAATCTGCTTTTTTCTTAATTGCAGGGAAGTTTTCTATTGCCTGAAAAAGAACTGTTTTTTCTTTTTCATCTTTAACATACGTATCAATCAATAACGAATAGGTTTCCGAATGGATGTTCTCCATCATTATTTGAAAACCGTAGAAGAACTTAGCTTCAGAATATTGAACTTCATTTACAAAGTTCTCTGCTAAATTCTCATTTACAATACCGTCAGATGCTGCAAAAAACGCTAATATGTGTTTTATGAAATAACGCTCATCATCATTTAACTTATTATTCCAGTCGTTAGCATCTTCACTTAAATCAATTTCTTCCGCCGTCCAGATACAAGCTTCTTGCTTTTTATACCATTCCCATAAATCGTTATGTTGGATTGGAAAAATTACAAATCTATCTTTATTCTCTTGCAAGATTGGCTCTATTGCTGACATATATTTCTTCTATTTCTAATTAAAAATTCGCAAGTGGAAAAACTCACGAGACAGGTTAACAAAGATTGGAAATAATCAGTTGTAAAGAAAGGAAGTTTACTCTTTTCTAACACAAAGTTTTTAACACAGATTGTTGAAATGTACTCTTAGAAGTGATGTTTGTTGAGCTTAGACAGGCTTTGGCTTTATTCAAAAAAAAATCAATAATTCAAGAAGAGTAACCTCCATAAAAAAAGACCGAAAAGTATTTAAAAAAACATACTCTTTGGTCTATTTCTTAAACCCTAAGGTTTATCTAAAATCCTGCCTAACCTAGCTACTCCTATGACCTTATTTTACAACAAAAAATTACTTGTTGGTTTAGGAAGTTCCCCCCGAAACCTAAAAACCTAACTAGAACAGAATTAAAAACTCAGTATCTTAATTAATTGTCGTCATAAATAATGCCCTTCCGCTGAATTTACAGCAACACATATGCTAACTATTGATATACATTAATAGAGCAGCACTATGGTCTGACAGTTTACTTTTATTCTTTTATTACATCGGCATTAAAATTGCCTGAGATTAGAATTTTTTTATTTCGAAAATTTTCTAAGGTTAAATGTACAAAACCTTTGATATTATTCTCATTAATTTTAGAAATAATTATTTTTCCGTTTGTAGCATAATAAGGCAATTCATTAGAATCTACAATATTAAAGAAGCCCAAAGCTCCTTCTTCCCTATACACAGAACCCTCATTATTATAGGTGATTTTATACACCCCTTTCTCTATCGTATCACTTTCTAGTTTCTGAGATATTAAAAATGAAAACATACTGTCTTCTACATTTTTTACCTCTGCCGTGAGCGTTACAAAGTTCTCGCCCAGACTATTTTTTTTGGTAGTCGTTTTAAAAATCATTTCACCAGATACTTCATTGGTGTAATGCCCACTTGTTTTTAAAACATATTCAGAATTACTAACAAATGTACCACTGCTCAATGTAGCATCTGGAAGGTAAGAGGTCAATAAAACCAAAGCAAACAAGCCACCAACAACTAGTTTGAAGTTGGTAACGCTACGCCTTAAATAGTCTATTAGTAACACCCTTTATTGTTTTTTAATTTGTTCACTCGTCAAAGCCACAAAATCGTCATTCTGATCATAATTGAGTTCTCGCTCTATCAATGCTGCTACCGTAATAACTATAATTAACACAACAAATAGAATAAATGATTTTTGCATGATTTCTGTTTTTTAATGGAACGCTTATAAATTTTTTATCAAATTCAATGAACCGAATAAAGACTATTAACTATCTCTAAGGGGGACTTCGTTTTATTAAACAACAGGACTAAATTATGACAATTAGAAACCCTTCTAATCTGTAATGTACCAATGGTGAAGAAAACTGTATAAATGGTATATTTAACATTTTAGCCTATTTAGAAGACCACAAACAACAACAGTCACTGAAATACCTTCAAAGATTTAAGACAAAGCTTAACGAAAACATTTTATCCATATGTACTTAAAAATACACCATTGATACATTAAGGGTAGCCTAGAAATGAATTTACTTGTATTTTTGATTACATTTAAGATCCTATGCTCGAAGCCGTTATTGTTGATGATGAAATTAAAGCCCTCCAAAGTCTAACTTGGGAGCTAACAAATTTTAGTGATGAGATTGAAGTTGTTGCGTCTTTTACAAACCCAATAGAAGCCCTAGAATACCTTGAAAAAAAAGAAAACACCCCAGATTGCCTTTTCTTAGATATTGAAATGCCTACTATGGATGGTTTTCAATTTATTCAAAAATTAAAAAACAAGGAGTTCCCCGTAGTTATCACTACAGCTTACAACCAATACGCTATTAAAGCCATGAAACACGAGGCTATAGATTATCTTTTAAAACCTATAGACTCTGACGATTTGAGCGACACTATTGGAAAAATTAAAAAATTTAATGCAAGAACTATAACTACAGATAAGTTAGAGAAAATCTTATTGAACTTTAATGCCACATCACTTCAAAAGAAAATTACCATAAATACTGATGGTAAGTTGGTTTTTTTACAGAGCGATCAAATTTTATATGTGGAGTCTGACGGTAACTACAGTACCATTTACCTCACTGATGGTCATAAGATTGTCCTCACTAAAAAACTAAAAGAAGTTAATGAAATTCTACCTAGCGAATGTTTTTACAGAATTCACAATTCCTATATCATCAACCTAAATAAAATAAAAGAGTTTATTAAAACTGACGGGTATATTATATTAGAATCTAACCACAAAATACCAGTCTCAAGACAGAAGAAATCCGACTTCTTAGATTTAATATAACATGATTTATGCAGGGGACCAAAAAAAGCAAACCTAAATCCTTTCGTTCGTATTCTTGGAGTATTTTTAGTATAGCATGCGTTTTATTTACATGCTCATCTTTTTATGCATACAGCCAAAATATTCCAGAAAAATTCATCCATACAACCGATAGCCTGATTGCAAAAGCACCATCAGAATATAGAAGCATAGACAAAGCCTTAAGGCCTAGCCGGAAGGACACCTTGCTAATGTTATATTTTGCAAATAGCGCCTCCAAAAAAAAATATTTAGACGGGCAAGTTTACGCTTTAAACCAAATAGGTACAAGCTACCGCAACATTTCAAAATTTAACCAAGCAATTGAATACCATAAAGAAGCACTAGAGCTCGCCAAAAAATCAAACAACTTAGAACTCAAGGTTTACAGTCTAAACATGTTAAGCGTTGTATACAGGCGTATTGACGCTGTAAAAACAGCGTTAGATTACGCCCAAGAAGCCATAGAATTGGCAGAATCTGCCCCAGTTCTAACGGAAGGCTTAAAACACAGTAAAAATGTATCTTTAAATGGTATAGGAAACATCTACCAAAACCTGAAGCAATACAAAGTTGCTATTGAAATTTTTGAAAAATCCTTGCTTTTAGAAGAGGAACTCCACAACAAACTAGGACAAGCTATTAACAACCAAAATATTGGAGAATGTTATGAAGAGCTTGGAGATTTAAAAAGTGCTTTAAATTACTACAGAAAATCTTTGGCATTTAATGAAGAGATGGATAATGAAATGGGGCGCATTATCTGTAACAATAGTATAGCGCAAGTTTTTATAAAGCAACATAAAACTTTAAAAGCCAGACAAATTTTAGAAACCACCTTATCTAAATCTATAGCCTTAGGTGACAAATTCATAAGCTCTTCAGTATTTATAAATTTAGGTTGGGCGCAGATGGAATTAGGAGCTTATGAAGAATCTGAAGAAAATTTAATCGAAGGCATACGCTTATCTGTCAAGTATGATTTGCCACGTTCTCAAACCATTGGTTATAATCATCTTTCTAATCTTTTTGTTAAGAAAGGCGATTTTGAAAAAGCCCTGAAATTTTACAAAAAATCTAAGGAAATTGAAGACGCTATCACCAATGAAACCAACGTTAGGTATGTTAATGACGTTCTGTTCCGATATGACACCGAAAAGAAAAACAACCAAATTGAAGCACTTGCGCGTGAGAACGAACTGGTAAGACTCAAGTTGAGAAAAAACGAAAACACCTTATTAATAAGTACACTCTTACTTGCCCTTACCTCATTAATACTTTATATCTTATACCGCCAATTTCAGCTCAAAAATGAAAAAAAACTACTGACTTTGGAGCAAAGTATGCTTCGAAGTCAAATGAACCCCCACTTTTTATTTAATTCGCTAAACTCCATTAAACTTTATATTATCAACAATGAAAAGAAAAATGCAGTTTACTATCTTAATAAGTTTTCTAAATTAGTACGTAAGATACTAGAAGCGTCTTCCTTAAAAGAAATATCATTGGCCGAAGAACTAGAGACCATTGAACTCTATATGAATATTGAAAATATTAGATTCTCTAACGAGATAGATTTTCAAATAAAAATAGACGATGGCATTGATTCTAACGACATTAAAATACCCTCTTTAATCCTGCAACCCTTTTTAGAAAATGCCATATGGCACGGGCTTTCTACTAGAGAAGAAAACAAGAGCATTATTATCGAAATAAAACAAGAGAATGATTATTTCACTACCATAGCGATAACCGACAACGGTATAGGGCGGGCTGCCGCAGAAGTAATAAAAGAGAATAAAGTGCTCAAAAGAAAATCTATAGGTATCGATATAACAAAAGAGCGTTTAGCCAATTTCTCTAAAGACTTCCAGAATACTTTTGAAGTTCAGATTATTGACCTTTATGATGACAAAAAAAATCCTGCCGGCACCAAGGTCATTGTTTCCATACCTACTATTTAGTATGTTCTGATGCTGCAAGTTCTAGGTCCGCATACCATTGTTCTCCAAATTTTCGAATTAAAGCTTCTTTCAAGAATTTATAGACAGGCACTTTTAATTCTTCCCCTAAAGAACAAGCAGGGTCACAAATATGCCATTTATGATAATTTACAGCCGTAAACTCCGTATACTCACGGATACGCACTGGATACATATGACAAGAAACTGGCTTCTTCCAATCAGTAACCCCTGCATTATACGCATCTTCTAAACCACATTTAGCGGTTCCGTTATCTGAAAAAACAACATAAGCACACTCGCTACCATTTACCAATGGAGTTTCCCATTCACCATCTTCACCTTTTACAAAAGCACCTTCTTCTTCAATGACAGCAATACCTTCTGCCCTTAAAAAAGGTTTCACTTTTTGATAAATATCAACCAGTATTTCGGTTTCCTTGTCTTCTAGCGGTGCACCAGCGTCACCATCCACACAACAAGCACCTTTACAAGCGGTCAGATTACAAACAAAATCGTTATCTATTATTTCTTCAGAGACTAAAGTTTTTCCTATTTGAAACATAACTGTATTTAAAAGCTCAAAGATACCCTTATCTTGATTTATTTTGTATTAAAACGGCTAATACTTGATTTAAACCGTAAATTTGCGCATATTTTTAAGTTATGGAATTTCATTTCGATTTTAAAGAAATTGCTACAGCAACAATGGTTTTGTTTGCTGTAATCGACATTTTAGGAAGCATCCCTATTATTATAGGCTTACGAAATAAAGTAGGACATATACAATCTGAGAAAGCCTCTATTGTTGCGGCTATTATCATGGTAGCTTTTCTTTTTATTGGAGATGAGATCCTAAACTTAATTGGAATAGACGTAAACTCCTTCGCCGTTGCTGGTTCTTTCATTATCTTCTTTCTAGCTATAGAAATGATTTTAGGGATTACACTTTACCGTGATGATGCTCCAGAGAGTGCTTCTATCGTACCTATTGCTTTTCCGTTAATAGCAGGTGCAGGTACTATGACGTCTATTTTATCATTACGTGCAGAATATTTTGTAGAGAACATCATTGTTGCTATTATCATCAACATTATCTTTGTATACTTAGTTTTAAAATCTTCTAAGAGAATTGAAAAACTACTAGGACAAACAGGATTAAGTGTCATCAGAAAAGTTTTTGGTGTTATCTTACTGGCCATTGCCGTTAAATTATTCGCAGCGAATATTAATGAACTTTTTTAAATAATTTTCAAAATTCTGAAACATGACTAAAATCGTAAGTATTGTATTGATCGTTATAGCTGTTGCCTTAATTGTTTATAATGCAACCGTTATAGATTTTAACAACCCACTACAAGGAGACAGCGTTATTGCGCTTATAGGAATCGTGGCAGCGCTATGCGCTATTGTTTTAATTGTAATCTTTATGATGTCTAAGAAAATTCAGCAAAAAGTAGAAGGCAATTAGTTTACCGCTTCTACTTGTTCCTCCTGATTTAGATTCCTATTTGGATTATCCAAATCTAATACTTTAAGAAGCATACTATCATCTTGTCCTTTTATGATAGCGTATGCATTAGGATTAAATATTTGCTCTGCAATAGATGCCTTGATATACAGCTTTATTTTGCCTTCAAAATCTTTGTAATTAAAAGCATTAAATCCTTGTGCACCAAATTGAACCATATAGTCTACAAATTTCTGAAATAAGATATCATCTACCTTAAAGTTTTTGATAAACTGATCTTCGGTATAATCTTTATAACGCGTTCTGTCTTCTTCTAAATGAGTGAATGCAAACCGAGATAAGATGCCTACACTTTCTAAAGAAGAAATAGTTTCTTCATCATAATCTCCTATAGGTACAAAAACGTCTGGAATAATACCGCCACCGCCATATACTACTTTCCCTTTTGGGGTTGTAAATTTCAAGGAATCGGCCACTTTAATACTATCCACAGATACCAACTCACCACTTGAATAACGGTCTGTAAATTTCTGATAATAATCTTTATGTCCTTTGGTATAATCTTTTTGAATAGAACGCCCTGTAGGGGTATAATATCTAGAAATGGTTAAACGCACTGCAGAACCATCACCTAATTCCATTTCTCTTTGCACTAAGCCTTTCCCAAAAGATCTTCTCCCTACTATAGTCCCTACATCATTGTCTTGCAAGGCTCCTGCAATAATTTCACTAGCCGATGCCGAACGCTCATTGATCAACACATAAATAGGTTTATTTTCAAAACTTCCTTTATCGGTTGCAAAGGCTTTATCTATTTCTCCTTTTTTATTTTTAGTAAATAAAATTAATTTACCATCTACCAAAAACTCATCGGCCATTTGCTCTGCAATACCTAAGTAACCCCCTGGATTATCACGCAAATCAAGTACTAACTTCTTTGCTCCTTTTTTCTGCAACTTAGCTAATGCCTCCTTAAACTCTTTGAAGGTAGATTCTGCAAACCTATTTACTTTTATATACGCAATATCACCCTCTAGCATATAAGCGGCTTCTACACTTTTTAAAGGTATGTTACCCCTCTTTATGGTGATAGAAAATGTTTTATCATCTTGCTTACGGTAAATTTTGAGCTTTACGGAAGTCCCTCTTTTTCCTTTAAGTTTTTCAATAATAACTTCATTCGGAATATCTTTTCCAAACAAGGTATCATTATCTGCCATTAAAATACGATCACCTGGCTTTATACCTTTGTTAAAACTGGGTCCATCTTCTATAGTTCTCACTACAGAAATAGTATCTTTTTCCATAAAAAAGCTCACTCCGATTCCTACGAAATCACCTTTCATACTCTCAGATACTTTAGCCATATCTTTTTTAGGAATGTAAACGGAGTGCGGATCTAATTTATCTAGAATATTATTTACAGCAACATCCACAATACTATCTGTATTTATCTCGTCAACGTACTCGTAATCAATATAATCTATTAACCTGTTTAGCTTATCTTTTTTTGAATTGGTTGAAAATAGTTTCTCTGGAGAGTCGTTAAAATGAAGTTTTCCACCAACAAAAACACCTATTGCAAGGGATCCGGCTACTATAATAGGCCATAAATACTGTTGTTTGTTCTTCATTTAATGCGTGGTTACTTAGGATATATTTTCTTTAATTTCAGATAAATGAACTAATTCTACTCCTGCTTTTTGTAAAAATTGAAGTCCAGAATCGTCTTTATATCCATTTTGATATACAACACGTTTTATGCCAGATTGATGTATTAACTTACTACACTCCTTACAAGGTGATAAAGTAATGTATAATGTAGCGCCATTACAAGACTGCGTGGATGAGGCTACTTTAGAGATTGCATTAGCTTCAGCATGTAACACATACCATTTTGTATACCCCTCTTCATCTTCACAATGATTTTCAAAACCAGTTGGGGTGCCATTATATCCATCGGAAATAATCATCCTGTCTTTTACAATTATAGCCCCAACTTGTTTTCTTTTACAGAAAGATAATTTTCCCCACTCACTAGCCATTCTAAGGTAGGCCTTATCGTATTTTTTTTGTTTGCTATCTTTCATAAAAGCGGTAAAGGCTATTTTAATAAAGTACTAAGATACCTGCTTTCCGCTATCTCCACAACCACAAAGGGTTAATTTTAAGTGAAAATCAAAAAGGGAAAGTAGCTACCAACATTGGAATTGTGATTAAAAGTACGGCAATAGAAGCGATTATAATATATATTGACTGCTTTACCTTAAACACATTCTGCATTAACCAAGCTACTATTAAAACGGAAATAACAATTACTAATTGTGAAAGCTCTATACCAAATGCAAAACCTAACAGGGGTGTTATTTTATCTTCTTCTTCTGCCATTAGCATTTTAAAATAGTTTGAAAATCCAAATCCGTGAATTAATCCAAAACAAGCCGTTGCTATAATATGCAAAGACATGCTTTTGTGCTGCACATCTGCTTTTACATATACTAAATTAAAAACAGCAGTAATAAAAATGGTCACAGGAATTAAAAACTCTATAAAACCAACATCTACAACTAGTATTTCGTAAGTAGATAATGCCAAAGATAAACAATGTGTCGCTGTAAAAATTGATGCTAAAAGCAGCACTTTTTTCCAACTTTTAAAGCTAAAGGGAATGGTCAGCGCCGCCAGGAATAGAATATGATCATAGGCAGAAAGGTCTAATACATGCTCTAATCCCATTTTAATATAAAACCAAAAATCTCCCATAACAACATCTTAATAAGCGGCAAAATTACAATTTTTACTATTTAATACGTACAGCTTAGAGACTTAAAAGAACTCAACAAAAAAGGGCACCAGGTATATTTCATTGTGCCTTTTTAGTTTTGTTCTTAGGTTATTCCTAGCTATTCATCAGTTAAGACCACGTTCTTTTTGAATTGTTTCGTAGGCCATCTGTACTTCTTTAAATTTTTCCTCTGCCCCTTTTTTAATGGCTTGATCCTCTGTAATCACGCGATCTGGATGGTATTTTTTAGCCATAGTTCTGTAAGCCTTTTTAACATCATCATCTGTAGCAGACTTTTCTATTTCTAAAATCTTATATGCATTGTCTGCAGATTTGATAAACATAGCCTTGATGCTCTCAAATTCATTACCGCCAATTCTCAAATAACCAGCAATTTCTTGAATTTTACTTACTTCTGCCCCACTTACATTACCATCTGCCTGTGCAATAGAAAAAAGAAAGTGAATTAATTGTAACCGCACCTCTACACGCGTTCTTTGGTTCATATAATCACAGATACGTTGCGCAGACACCTCTCTCTTTTTTATCACATCATTAAATGTTCTAAAAATGGCATTGGCTTTATCTTTTCCGTAGGTAGCCACAAAGTAACGTTGCACATACTCCATTTCACTCGGACTCACCTTACCATCTGCTTTAATTACGATGGAACAAAGCGAAAGTAAATTAAGTTCAAAATCTGCAGGACTAACCGTTTTAGAATTTGTAGAAAAAGTTGTTATTTTAGTTTTACTAAATACTTTTCGAAGGATATAAAATATAACGATAAGAAAAATCCACTTCATGCTTTCAAAAATTTAGGTCAAAGATATAATTTTCCATTACAAAAAATGCTGTAATGAAAAGTTAAGGAGTTAAGAAGAACTACGACAAATTGGTTATCTTTGAATAATTATATAAATAGATTAAAAAATAAGACTATGTATCCTGCAGAATTAGTAAAACCGATGAGAGAAGACCTAGCATCTGCTGGGTTTGAAGAATTACATACCGCTGAAGCAGTTGAAAAAGCTGTTAATGCAGAAGGCACAACATTAGTAGTTGTAAATTCTGTTTGTGGTTGCGCCGCAGCTAACGCAAGACCAGCAGCAAAATTTAGCTTAACCAATAGCAAAAAACCAGATCATATTGTAACGGTTTTTGCTGGTGTAGATTTTGACGCTGTTGATAAAGCAAGAAGCTTAATGGTTCCTTTTCCTCCATCATCACCATGTATGGCATTATTTAAAGATGGCGAATTGGTTCATATGATTGAGCGTCACCATATTGAAGGTAGACCAGCAGAAGTTATTGCAGATAATTTAATGGCTGCTTATAACGAATTCTGTTAATTTTAAAATGCGGTTTATTCCTGCATTTTAAATGAAACAATAAAATTTTATTTTAAAAACCGTTCTATATAGAGCGGTTTTTTATTTTTGTACCATGCAAAAAATTCTGGCATATCCGTTAAGTGCACTCTACCTCGTTTGTTTTGGGTTGACACTTTTATTTTTTCATCCCATACAGTGGCTCGCTAATAATCTGTTTGGTTATCCGGGGCTTAAAAGAGTGGTGAGTGTTCTGAACTTTAGTTTAATGAAATGTTCTCATATTATTGGAACAAGATATAGCTTTAATAACCTCTACACACTGCCAACAGATCGTCCGTTAATTCTGGTAGCAAACCATCAAAGCATGCTAGACATTCCGCCTTTAATTTGGTATTTTCGAAAGAATCATCCAAAATTTGTTAGTAAAATAGAGCTAGGAAAAGGAATTCCGAGTGTCTCGTACAATCTAGTTCACGGGGGTTCTGTTTTAATAGACCGAAAGGATAGCAAGCAAGCACTTAGTCAGATTATAAAATTAGGAAAGTACATAGAAACTCATCAAAGAAGTGCCGTAATTTTCCCCGAAGGAACAAGGAGCAGAACAGGACATCCTAAACCTTTTCAAACCACAGGGTTAAAACTATTAATGAAAAATGCACCTTCGGCATTAATTGTTCCTATTAGCATTAACAACTCTTGGAAAACCCTTCGTTACGGAAAATTTCCTAACGGATTAGGAAGTCATATTACCTTAGATGTACATCAACCTATAGAAAACACAGGAAATCTTGATGAACTAATCGTGCAAATAGAAAAAGTTATAACCACAGGAGTACATATTTAAATGACCAACACCACTATTGTAGAAGAAACTATTGCTTTTGTAAAAGAAACGTTGCAAGGCGCAGAAGGCGGACATGACTGGTTTCATATTCAGCGCGTATTTAGAAATTCATTATTAATTGCTAAGGATGAAAAAGATATTGATATTTTGGTGGTGAGCCTTGGGGCCCTACTCCATGATATTGCTGATGCAAAATTTCACGATGGCGATGAGACAATTGGTCCTAAACTTGCCAAAGAGTTCCTTGACTCTTTAGGAGTTGACAAGGCTATTACAAAGCATGTAGTACAAATCATAGACAATATTTCCTTTAAAAAAACTTTGGAAAAAGGAGGCGTAAAATTCTCTTCTAAGGAATTGGCCATCATCCAAGATGCAGATCGTTTAGATGCTATAGGAGCCATAGGTATAGCTAGAACATTTAACTATGGTGGGTTTAAAAACAGGGAAATTTACAACCCTGATATTGCTCCTAATTTACATATGACCAAAGAAGAATACAAAAAATCTAGTGCGCCTACCATAAATCATTTTTACGAGAAATTATTGCTTTTAAAAGATAAGATGAATACCAAAAACGGGAAGATCCTTGCAAAGCAGCGACACCAGTTTATGTTAGATTACTTAGAGCAATTTTCTCATGAGTGGAATCCGCAATCGCTTTAAGCTCAAATACAACCTTATCAACAAATAGACCTAAAATCTAATTTTATTCATATCTCGCATTTACATATTGCATAATTAGCAAAATATCGTGTATTTTTAATACACATACTCAAACTAACTTATTATGCAAAGAAGAAAATTCATTAAAAATGCCGCTGCTACAACTGCTGCATTCTCCATTGTACCTAGTTTTGTTTTAGGTAAAAATCACATTCCACCAAGTGACACCCTTTACATGGCCGGTTTTGGAATTGGAGGTAGAGGTGGTGGTGTCATTAACGACCTAACCAATACTAAAAAAGTGAAATTTGTTGCGTATGCCGATGTGGATTATCGCCAAGTCAAAGACAGCCAAAAACTACATCCGAAAGCAAAATTATACAAAGATTTTAGAACTGTATACGACAAGCATCTAAATGATATTGACGCCATCATGGTGGCCACACCAGATCATACCCATGCTACAATAGCCTTACCTTTTATGCGCGCAAAAAAGCACGCCTATGTAGAAAAGCCACTTACCCATAACATTCATGAAGCTCGTCTGATGACCAAAGTTGCCAAGGAAAACGGTATCGTTAGCCAAATGGGAAACCAAGGCGCCTCTAGTGATGGTAGTAGGCAAGCAAAAGAATGGATAGATTCTGGATTCATTGGCAAAATACACAAAGTAGATTGCTGGACCAACAGACCCGTTTGGCCACAAGGAATACCCTTGCCAAAAGGAGGAGACCCCATCCCAAAAGAATTAGATTGGGATCTTTGGCTAGGCCCTGCCGCAGACAGACCTTTCTATTCGGGATACTTGCCTTTCAAATGGCGCGGCTGGTGGGATTTTGGCACTGGAGCTTTAGGTGATATGGGTTGCCATATTATGGAAACTCCGTTTAGCACATTAGGATTAGGATATCCCACAGAAGCAGAAGCCAGTTGTACCACTAATTGGGTAGGAGATTTTATAGAAGCAGATTACCACCAATCTTGTCCTGCATCATCTATCGTACGCTTAAAGTTTAATACAGAAGCACATGGCGATATTGCATTGAATTGGTATGACGGCGGACTAAAGCCAGACCTACCAGATGAATTAAAAACGGGAGAAACTATTGGTGATAATGGGGGTGGAAGCATTTTTTACGGCACCAAAGGCATCTTAGTTACGGATACGTATTCTAGGAATGCCCGATTATTACCGTCTGAAACCATGCGCATGTTTAATCCTCCAAAACCCACATTAGCCCGAATAGAAGGTGATACTGCAGGTCATGCGATGAATTTTGTAAATGGATGCATAGAAGGCACACCCACCTCATCAGATTTTGCAAAATCTGGACCCTTGACAGAGGCCGTTTTAATGGGCAACTTAGCCATTAAAGCTTACCAATACAAAGAGTTAATTCCCGGTAAAAAAATTGGTGACTGGGAACCATTTGCTTACCCCGGAAGAAGAAAAATTTTATGGGATGGTGCGCAAATGCGGGTCACTAATTATGAAAAAGCTAATGAATGGATCAAAGGATATTACCGTAAAGGTTGGGAGTTGAAATAATAGACAAAAAAAAGGCTTGGAGAAAACTCCAAGCCTTTTTCACCTAAACATAAAAACACTTAACTACAATTACCATCAACATCACAAGAACCACTAGTTTCACCAACAGGTAAAATAGTAAGTTTCTCTTCATTGTGTTTTTTCCATGCTTGGTCTAAAGCCTCAGCAAAAACTTCTGTAGGTTGTGCTCCTGAAATACCATATTTATGATCTAAAACAAAAAACGGCACTCCATTAATTCCTAGATTTCTAGCCTCTAGTTCATCCTGTCTCACTTCATAGGTGTAGTCATCAGAATTAAGCATTTCCCTTACCGCATCACCATCCATTCCTATAGCTTTTGCCAAAGCAATAAGGTGTTCGATTTCGTCTATATTTTCAGCATCTACGAGCTGTGCTTTTAACAAAGCTTCTTTAGTCGCATCTGCATATCCTTCTTTTTTCGCATAATGCAATAATCTATGAGCATTCAAAGAATTAGCAATGACCCCATCTTTTATATTAAAAGCTAATCCAACCTCACGAGCCATAGCCGTTACATTATTAAACATACCCAAAGCAGTGTCTCTATCTACATTCTTATGCTCTATAAAATATTCGGTATAATCAACCTCCGGCTTTGTTTCTAAATTAGGGTCTAACTCAAAGCTTTTCCAGTGAACCGTTATCTGGTCTTTATGAGGAAAATTTACCAAAGCGGCTTCAAATTTTCTTTTGCCGATATAGCAAAAAGGACATCTAATGTCTGACCATATATTTATTTCCATTGTCTTATTTTTTAGTGCTATTCTATTGGACGTGAAGATGTTTAAAACCTTTCTATGGCCGCATGCCAATTTTATCTTAAAATAATTTAAGCTGCCCGTCCTTATGTAATTCATGTAAGCTAGTATTTAAAGGAAGTGTATTGCTATTCTTAAAATAAGTTCTTTTTGCTAAACGCATTAAATCATGAATTTGCGTCGCTATTTTACCTTCTCCTCTGCTCCGTATACCAAAGCGACTATCGTTTAATGTTCCTCCGTGACATTCTTCTATCTGATGAAGCACTTTTGAGGCCCTATCTGGCATTGTTTTCTGTATCCAATCCGTAAAAATTTGTCCAATGGCACCATTTAATCTCACAACAGTAAATCCAAAAGAGCTTGCCCCATTTTCTGCCACAGTCTTTGCCAGATGTAAAATTTCATGGCTATTTATTCCAGGGATAATGGGGGCCAACATAGCGTTTACTGGAATTCCGTTTTCACTTAAAATCTTTATAGTCTCTAAGCGCTTTTTAATTGTAGTAGTTCTAGGCTCTAGAAGTCTTCTTGTTTCTTCAGACAAAGAAGTAACAGAAACATTCACGTATATCAAGTGGTCTTTAGCTAAGGCTTTTAAAAGCTCTAAATCGCGCAGAATTAATGCATTTTTAGTAATAATACTCACAGGATGTTTGTACTTCAAAAATAGCTCTAGACAAGATTTTGTTAATTCAAACTGTTTCTCCGCAGGTTGGTAACAATCTGTATTTCCTGAAAGAACAATAGTTTGTGCCTTCCAGTGTTTACTCTTGAATTTGGCCTCTAAAAGTTTTGGCGCATCTTTTTTTACTAAAATAGTTCGTTCAAAATCGAGCCCTGGACTATACCCCCAAAATTCATGTGTATTACGTGCATAGCAATAGATACAGCCATGTTCACATCCTTGATAGGGATTCATGCTATATTCCATTCCAATATCAGGACTGGTGACCTTATTCACGATTGTCTTAGGAAAAATAGGAAGGTACTGAGTCTTGTTGCTATCTGCTTCCTCACCTTCTATGCGACAGAATTCCAGGAAATCGTCACGCGTTTCATACTTAAATTCTGAAAATTTGTTGGTATTATTGTGCTGTGCACCTCTACCTTTAATGTAGTTTTTTGAATGCAATGAATTGGATTTATTCCAAAATTATGGAATAAATCCAATATATAATTTTAATTATTGTTAAAGTTAGCCGTTCCTATTAGCTTTAAAAATCGACTTTAACCAATTGTTTCTTTGTGCCTCGCTTTGCATAGAAAATTAAATTTTGATCAGCTTTGTTAATCAACGGCATAGACACCATTAAAGGCAAACGAGCTTCTTGGTTATCAATTACCTTTTCGTAGCTCATTTTACCTTGTGCATCTAATTTGATCAGAAAAATGTTTCTGTTTCTTCCAAGGCCTTGCTTAAACATGATACGTTCATCACTCAATAATTGTGGATTCTCACTAGCCGTACTGATAAAGAAGAAGGTATCTCCGTCTTTCGTATACGAGCAGTAAGAGGTATATGCTGGATCTCCTTGTGTAACTTCGGTCTTATTAATATTTCTAGCCCATAGCATAGCGCCATCTGCTGCCAATTTTACACTTACAATATCATTATAGTGGTATCGGCTAATTTTAACACTAGAACCTGTAGGATCTCTTTGTATGCTAGACGTCACAAAGTACTCTTCAGCATTAAACAAAATATCATTCTCTTTAGTTACCTCAACGCCTTTAAATACTAAGTTTTTAATGTCTTTGTCTTCATCTCTACCAAATTTATCTAGCATGAATTGTTCTGAAAACTCATGGTATTTATTGGTAGCGATTTCCATGGTAGCTGGATTGATATCAAAATACGCGATGCCGTTATAGCGGTTGTCTCTCCTGTTAGAATAAAAACCTACGCACACCACTTTATCCGCAACAAGCAATGGCTGTAGTGCTTCTGGAAACTTTCCTGGATCTGCAAAATTCTGAATTTTACCTCCATCATTAGTTACCTGTAATAATTCATACTGAAACTTACGCTCGTTTGCTGCAAAACGTTTCTTTTTAAAATACGCTTTGGCCGTTAAGTACACTTCTTGTTTATCTTTTGAAATCACTAAATTTTCAAAGGCATAGTTTTTTTCTTCAATTTCATCCGAAAAATCATAATGCATTAACTCTTTCAAACCAGTATCGAAGACATAAATATTGTGTTTGTTATCTTTTCCTTTCTTATGATGCGCACTGATAGCGAAAGCAGATTTTGCCTTGTCAAAAAGAACAGTTGTCGTAAAACCTGAACCAAAATTTCTATTGTAATAATTACGATCTAAAGGCTGTTCTACAGGGTCAGATTCAATCTCTAATATTTTCTGCGTTTTGAAGTCAAATTTTTCATAAGGACTCTGATGGATAACATAATCATACGTTTTCTTACCATAGTTATAATCCAAGAACAATAGGTAAACCTGACCATTTCTCACAAATGCATCAACATAATTTGCATCTTTAAGCTTATAATTAAATTCAGAAACCAATTCTAAATTAGCATTATAATGTTCTATAAAGTACCCTCTTGGTTTTAAAATAATACCTGTGTAATAAGACCGCACCATAATACTACCACCATTACCATCTGGAGCAATAGTCAATAAATTTGAATACTTGTACCGGTCATGGTATTTTTCTCCAAAGGTGTATTTAACAGGCATTTCTTGAGCATTCATGAGGCTGAAGAAAGCAAAAAAGAGCAATAAAAATATATTCTTAGTAGGCATACTATATATAATTAAGTTATTTGATACGCGACTAGTTACTCAAATTTTGCTTTTCTTTTTTCTAAAAATGCTGTAGTTCCTTCTTTAAAATCATCGGTTCCAAAACATTCTCCAAAAGCCTTAATTTCTTTATCGAAGCCATCGGTATCAGTACTAAAACCAGCATTTACTGCTTTTATTGCGTAGCGGATGGCAACAGATGAATTATTCGTTATCTTACCTGCTAACTTCTCACAAAGTGGCATTAATTCTTCGGGTGTTACCACATAATTTACCAAACCATAAGAAAGTGCCCTTTGAGCATCAATCATCCCAGCCGTCATTATCATTTCATTAGCACGCCCTTTTCCAACCAATTGTGGTAAACGTTGCGTACCTCCATATCCCGGAATTACTCCTAACGAAACTTCTGGCAAGCCCATTTTAGCATTATCACTAGCTACTCTAAAATGGCAGGCCATAGCAAGTTCTAATCCGCCACCCAAAGCAAAACCATTTACTGCAGCAATCACAGGGGTCGCTAAATTCTCTACATAGTCAAACAATAACTTTTGACCTTTTGCAGCAAGCTTACCACCTTCTTTTACTGAAAAATCTGAAAATTCAGCAATATCTGCTCCAGCAACAAAAGCCTTTTCGCCACTTCCGGTTAGTATAATTACTTTGACTGATTTATCCTTATTCAGGACTTTAAAAGCATCATGTAATTCTTGTATAGTATCTCTATTTAATGCATTTAATTTAGTAGGACGGTTAATGGTCACCGTAGCCATATTCTCTTGTTGATTTACTAGTATATTTTCGAATTCCATAGGTAGTTATTTTAATAATCCATTTAAAGATAAGTGCAATATAGCATATGGTACAAATTTAGGCTAAGATTTTTAAAATAGCATTGAAACACAATCTGACTCCTGCTCGTAACATTAAAATATATGTCATACGTAGGTATGACAAAGACTAAAAAACCTCTTAAAAACAAGGCTTAGTCGCTAAGAACACACTAACAAAATCTTAACGTTTTATTTTTGGAATCTTCTTTCTTTATGATATACTATAGCCTTAATCCATTACAATTTTATGAAGTTAATACACATTAAGAGAGAAACAAAAACAGAACAAAGACACACTACAAAAATGGGGAGTTTGCAGACAAAAGTAACCTACATAAAAAAATACTTTTTAGGCTTTCCCGTAAAGACCTTACACAAATACAGAGAGACCTATTATGGGGAAATAAAAAACTGTGAAGACTGCTTTTTATTCGTTTAGAGGTTTCGTAATAAAACCAAAAAAAGCCAAGACACTTTAAGTTAAAGAGTCTTGGCTTCTTTTATTACTTGATGAAGTAATTATCTACGGATATAGATGCTTCTTTCTGTTTCCGTTTCTCCATTTGATTCGTATGTAGATGTAAAGGTGAGCGTATTATTCTCAATAGAATAATTAAACTCTTCAACTCCTCCTGAATCAAAGGTAATAGCTAAAACTCCTTCCGATAAAATAGCCCAAGTTCCTGTATCGCTATCACTATCTTTTTCACATTCATCGGGATCTCCAGTAATACTTCCATAAGCTTCAAGCTCAAAAGACATATCTTCTCTAAAAATCAATGTTAACTTTTTAGAACATTCATCTCCTTCTTCTAATTCTCCATTTGCATTTTCATCTTGAAAAAAGCCCCAAGAGCCTATTAATGGGTTTCCAGAATCATCATCATCGCTACTACAAGAAGTAAAGAAAATACCAAGTAATGCGGCTGATAGTACTAATAATTTTTTCATGCGTAAGTTGTTTAGGTTTGTTATAAATGCCTACTCATCTTTAAGGTCTTTTTCAGCTTATTCAGACCTTAAAATTCTTTAATTTATGACATAAATTTGCCTAAAGTTTATAGAACCTTAAGTCTCTCTAACGCAAGTGTCCTGAAAATATTCTATTACAAAGTAGCCTAAAGTTTCAAAAAATGGTTCCGAAAATTATATCCCAAACATTTTGCCATAACAAGATTCTCAGAATCAAATTATTACGCAATATCTGAGGTAATTTGAAATAATGTATGTGCTATTTTTTTTATTTACGGGAAAAATGCCACCAATTCATATCCCGTGTTAACTGATACCCTAATTTTTCATACAAGGGTATTGCCGCATTTCCTTTTGTAGTGTGTAAAATGGGCTTCTTCTTATTTTTTAAAATTTGCTGAGTTACATGGTATACCAATTGCTTAGCCAACCCTCTTCGTCCGTAGTCTGGATGTGTTACCACTGCGCTTACTTCTACAAAATCATCGGTTTGCATGCGCTGCCCGGTAACGGACACTAATTTACCTTCTTTAAATATCCCGTAGTACTCCCCCATTTCAAAGGTTTTTTTGCGATAATACCCAGGCATTACAAGCCATACTAGATTATAAATATCCTCCATATCATCCTCTGTAAGTCGCACTATCGTCTCAGTTATTGGCGTTTCAATCAAAGAATTGAGTACCATTTGACAGCCTTCTATTTTTCGATTTAAAATAATATGATTGCTATCATAAGTGGGAACACCAAACTCAGAAACCAGAAAAAAACTATCACACGATTTCGCATAGGTATTTAAGGCTTCGGCTGTGTTGGCAGCATCTGTAAAGGCCCCAAACGGACAAACTTCTGGATCATAAAACTTAACTCCGTTATATGTAATTGATAATTTCTCATGTGCTTCCCTAAGTGCAAACCATACCGGATTCTCCAACGTTTCTTTAAAATGACTCATGATAAGAATAAATAAAAAACAAATATAGGTATAGCAGAAAATACTTTAGTCTCTCTATACCTATACTTCGCTTAAAAAGGGCAAACGTCTTACCAAAATGTTACTGCCGCAACTACGCCGCTAGATTCGCTTAAGAGCTAGAATTATTTCTTCGTATTCCAATCCCTAATTTCGGTATGGATTTCTTTTGTTGTACGCTGTCTTCGCTTCGCTAAGTTTTCTATTATGGTATTGAAACTTCCTTTTTCATATTGAGTTTCAGATTCTAATATATCTGGATAATGCGCCAAATACTCATCGCGTACTGCTAACCATTGTTCTTCTAAATCAAAATCCAGGATTGATGCTTCTACTCCGCCATTATTAACAGGGTGCTCCGTCTCTTCATTCGTAGTTTTTGTAGCTTCTAGATCTCGAGGCTCTTGATCTAAACCATGGTTTTGCTGCACCGTATTGTCCAAACCTCCGTACTTTCTATCCTTATGTTGATTTTTATTATCTGTAATCATATCTTTTTATTTTAGTTCTGAAATAATAAAATTACAAAATGACAACCCCGCTACTTGCTCTATCGGGTTTATAACTACCCTAAAAGAGTACGGATTGAGAACTAGCAGCTCTTCTTGCGCTAAAGCATAAGGATTTGCTCATATATGTACTTGGCTACCACCCACCAATCTCCTTACGTTGTCTATGCTGTGATGGAGTGCGTTCTGGTGTGTGATATGTACCTGGAATTAAAGGTTTAGGAAAACCCTCAGCTTTTCTGCGTTCAAAATCTTGCAACCTGTATTCATCAAAAGCAGTGCCTGGGGGTAAGGGTCTGTTTTTATCCATATACCATACATAAAAACTCCACCATTCTTCTGGGTCACTATCTGCTAAATCGTAATTACCTCTGCCAACTCCTAAATCATATGGGTTACGGGCTGATAGTTTTGCTCCTGCTAATGTAGCATCCGCACCACTCATAATAACCCTGTAAACTGTAGCTCTAGTAAATGTAGTAGTAAAATGCGGATAAAAACCATAGCTAGGGTACGTCATTATACCCGTAAAACGGTTTAACGTAAGTATCTTATTAGGTATTGCAAAGCTATACAACCAAAATAAAGCACTAAAAATAAAAAAAGTACCACAGCTCAAGAAATAACTTTCATCAAAGTTGAGAACTTCATTAGTTAGTTCTAAAAGAGTGAAAATTATAGTAACAAAAACACCTAAAACAAAAAAACAAAGTGCACCTATACTTACTCCTTTTGAAGCTAATAAAAGTTTAAATTGTTCCTGATTAAATGTTTCCTTTTTATTATCGCTTTCTTGCTCAAACCATTTCGTCACCTTATCCTCTGTTGGATAGATAAGTATTTTAAAGGGTAATGGAGCTTCACTCCACCAACTCTTCTTTGTCATTCTAATATTGTTTATAGTCCGTTACCAATATAACTTGGTAAATAATTACTTATTTCAGAGATGTTATTTAACTTCTATATCAACTCATCGCATTGACATTTCTATTCTTTATTTGTCTACCCCGCTAGAGGTAAAATGCCTCATCAATACGCCATCTTTCTCTATAAATTCTTCTTTCCAGAATCTTTCTCTTTCTTTTTGTTGTTCAGGAGTAGCTTCGGGTGTTGGTACATTACTCATATAGAGTGGTCTTGGAAAACCTTCTTCTTTTCTACGTTCAAAGTCTCTTTGTCTAAAAGTATCAAAAGCACTGCCAGGTGGTAAGGGTCTATTTTTGTCCATATACCAGACATAAAAAGACATGTCGTAATAACAATCTTTACCACTTGCGTGAAACATGGCAAAAGTATAATTATTTGGACGAATCGCTTCCAGCTTATAAGCGCCCAAGCCATTTTCACCACCAGTACTAAAACAAAATATAACATTTTTAAAGCGCATAGTAATATTGGGTTGGTACAATGCCCCTTCCATGGTAACTAAGCCATCTCTACGGTTTAGGATGCTTTCTTTTGGTGGTTTTGTAAAATAGTAAATAATAGAGAAAATTAATGCTGTAACAGCAATACAAACATATACCGTTCCAGGAGTACCCAATTCTTCTTTTAGTAAAAAAAACAATGCTAATAAACTGGAAAGAGAAGAACCACCTACAATAAAAGGCAATCCATTAGAGGTATCAGGTTGAGTCATAAACTCATCAGAAGCGAAATTAAAGACTCCACCTTTCTCAATAGATTCTTTGGTGAATTCTCTGGGTGTATGGTAAATTATCTTTTCTACCTTATGATAATATTTTTGTAAGCCACTTTCTGCCTTTCCATAATTTTCATGTGTTATCGCTCTTGTTAAATCTTTTGCCAATGTATTTAGATAATTGTTTGTCTATTTTAGTATTATAGTAATTGAAGATACTATTATTTTCTATTTTTAAAATAACTAATCACCAACCACCAATTTTTTTACGTTCTGCTTGTTGTTCTTTTGTAGCCTCAGGAGTAGGAATATAACTTTCAAATAATGGTTTAGGAAAACTTTCTCTTTTACGTCTTTCAAAATCTTTCTCGCGGTATTCATCAAATGCAGTACCAGGTGGTAAGGGTCTATTTTTATCCATATACCAAACATATAAACTCCATTCCTCATAAGGATCTTTGTAAGAGATGGTTCTTAGTACATCTAATTTTCTAGGTTTAAATGTATTTACAAATTTTAAATACTCTCTCCCAACAGTTCCATCAACATCCCCACTAACTGAAATTACAGCTTTTATATCTTCAAATTTTCCTTTTAATAAAGGTGCGTAAAACATATCTGGATAACTTATTATGCCATTAATTCTATCGAGCAGAAGTGTTTTATTCTCTTTATTAACAGTAAAGCCATAAATTAAAAAAAATAAACCCGCAAAAATTACAAATACCGAAAAAGTGCCATAATACAAATCAATATCATCATGACTTAAAAACCATATACCACATATAATAGCTAAGCCACCAAAAATTTTACTTGAAAATGAAGTATAGTTCCGATCTACCCTATAAAATAAATCATTAGCTTCTATAATTATAGTTCCCTTATGTGGATATACCCTCTCTATGTCTATTGAAGGGGGTTTTGTGCTTATTACAAAAGTTTGATGATTATTTAGATATTTACCCATTTTCAGGAATATTAGTTTATAGATTTTCTAGCACTTAACGCTGAAAATGTTATGCTTATGATTTGTATGCGCCTGACGAACTGTTTGGATATAATTTTAAAAATACCAAGAAAATTACCAACCACCAATCTCTTTACGTTGTCTATGCTGTGATGGAGTACGTTCTGGTGTGTGAAAAGTACCAGGAAATAAAGGTTTAGGAAAACCCTCAGCTTTTCTGCGTTCAAAATCTTGCAACCTGTATTCATCAAAAGCAGTGCCAGGTGGTAAGGGTCTATTTTTATCCATATACCAATTCATAAAACACCAATCTTCCAAAATTTCTGCTCCCATAACGTCTGTACTTGTAAAACCATTAGGGTGCATTAATGATAATCTTGGTGCTGTAGGAGATACCCCTGAATTTTTAACGGACCATGCTGCTAAGCAATCTTCAAAAGGCATGGTGAAAGGTTTGAAATAAAAATAATTTGGGAACGTAATCATCCCATTCATTCTATCTAAAATTAATTCTTTCTTTGGGTGCTTGTAATAATAAAGAATTGATAAACTGCCGGCTAAAATAAGTAAGAATGAAAATCCAAAACTTATCTCTTTATTAATGCTGAATCTTCCTATAATATAAAGTAATGAAATACCACAAAGTAAAAATCCAAAATATTTATTAGTATCGCTTCCGATTGCCTCATTTAGTATAAAAAACTGATCATCTACTCGAATATAATATTCAGGATTATTTGCCTCTTCTTTTTTTATGCGTAAAGTGATATCCCTGTCCACACAATGGGGTAAATAGCCACCATGTTTACCATATCTTTTTTTTATTTTCATTTAATGACGATTTAAAATGCCCTTAGCCCGCTTAGCGCTGCTGATCTCAATTACTAATTTTAAGCTTACTATTGTTGTTCCACTTCAACATCCCCCACCCTGCGGGCACCCCCTTCAAAGGGGGAATTATTGGCGTTGAAAATGTATCCTTTTTTGTTCTCAGTTGTCTATAGTTCCTTAAGTTTCTTGTTATAATTAATAATTACCACCTGCCAATTTTTGATAATCTTCTATCTTCAAAAAACTTCTACTTCAATAAATTTTTGAAAGACTGCGTTAAGAAAGAAATAATAAACATCCATATTATTAAACAAAATGGTATTAACATAATGATTAATAGCAAACTTGCACTCTCTGCATTCGTATAAGGAATATATTGTGAGTTAAAAAATAAGATAAAATATTCTACTATATAACTCCCAATACTAACACCAAAAATTAATAACGTAAAAGCTATACCAAAGAAAATAAGACTACTCCCCGTACCTTCCTTTTCCATTATTTTTATAAGATTGTCGTTGGCAACATCTTCAGCTTCTTGCACCTCCGCATTTAAGTTAAATCTAGATGCCTTTTTATATTTTGAAGCCTTTGGTGTTCTAACAATGAAAAAATAATATGACACAAGTAAAAAAAGTACCGCTATGACAATTAACGTACTAATGACGATATATGAGTTTAGTATATTAATTGAATACTGCATAAAAAGATTAGAAATTTTCAATTATCCTTAGTGCCACTAAACCACTCTAGGGAATTTCACCGTAAAAACGGTTCCTTTGCCGGGTTGCGAGGTAAGGTCAATAGACCCGTTATAGGTTTCCACAATGGTTTTAACCATCCCTAAACCAAGACCCATTCCGCTAGATTTAGTCGTAAATTTTGGTTCAAAGATTTTTTCTTTAAACTCATCTGCTATCCCAATACCATTATCTGCTACCGCAATTTTTACATAATCACCTTCTGAAGATACGGTTACCAATATTCTTGGATCTACAACATCTGGAACAGCTTGGATGGCATTTTTAACCAAATTAGTAAGCACTCTAATTAATTGCGTACGGTCTAGTTTAGCGATAATTTCTTCTTCATCTGCAATAAAGTGAATATAGTTTTCATTAAATATATCTAAACCTAGCTTCACGATTTTCACCACATTAAGGGTTTCATTTTGCTGTGCAGGCATTTCGGCAAAATTAGAAAATGCTCCAGCAATACTGCTCATGGTATCTATTTGCTGAATTAATGTTTTTGAGTATTCCGTTAGCTTAGACCTAACGTCAGGATCTTCAGGATCAAACTTCCGTTCAAAGCTCTGCACGGTTAAACGCATTGGTGTAAGCGGATTTTTAATTTCATGCGCCACTTGCTTTGCCATTTCTCGCCATGCTTGCTCCCGTTCACTTTTTGCTAATTTTACAGCGCTAATCTCTAGTTCATCAATCATCGCATTATAGGCATTAATTAATTTCCCGATCTCTTCTGATGGATTACCGACACTAATTCTTTTATTTTGTTTGGTTAAGAATGTGGCATTCATCTTATCAGAAACGGTTTGTAAAGATCTGGTGATATATTTTGAGATGACGTAGGATAAAAGAATTGCTATCAGCAACATAAAAATATAAACACCCCCTAAACGCAATAAGAACTCTTTTAATTCGTGATCATTAAAAGAATTGTCTTCAAAATACGGCAGATTTAAAATCCCAATAGGCTTAAATTTACCATCTGTAATATAGGTGTATGATGCTTGATATTTATCTCCTGCTGCAGATTTCTCCTCTAAATACCTAGAGTTTACACTATTCTTAAGGTTATTTAAAACCTCGGGCGTCAAACACATCGAAATAGAATCGTTTTGGAATTTAGATTTTGGCCTAGAACTTCTTATGAGTCCGCCTTCTAAATCATAAATATTGAAATTTACATTCAGCACATCGGCAATTTGATAAATTTCATCTTTGAAAATAAGATCTAAATTGTCTGTTGTAGGGACGTAGGTAGTACGCTGTAATGTATACCGTATATTTTCTTTGATTTGCTCCTCTTTGCGCTCTAAACGATCTTCATGGTAATCTTTAGATTGTTCCCCATATTGATAGATGGTAACCCCAGCAATTAGTACTGATGCCAATAACACCAAAACAATCATTGAAATAAAAATACGGGACCTGAGAGAAACTTTATTGAACACGCTTTATTGTTTGAATTTGCTGAATTTTAAAGGTAACAATAATCACACCAAAAGGCTTTTAAGGTCAAAACCAATTAAGCATCTGGATTTTTAGCTCTAATACGTTTGTATAATTTAATACCCAACATAAGTAATACCCCTAAAGCTATAATTCCTACAACGCCATAAACCCAACTAATCGTACTTTTTAAGACCACTAAAAAAACCACAGCAAATAAAATAATAGTAGCCCCCTCATTCCAAATACGCATAAAGTTAGACGTATACTTTATATCGTCGCGCTGCAATTGTTTAAAAATTTGGTGGTTTTTAAGATGATACAAAATAAGCAGTACTACAAAAGCCAGTTTCACATGCATCCATGGTTGTTGTAACCAAGCCGGAAGGAGCACTAGCAACCAAATTGCGAATACTATGGCTAAAATGGCCGAAGGCCAGGTAATGATATACCATAGCCTTTTGGTCATTAATTTAAATTCTTTTGTTAAGATTTCTTTTTCTGGAGAAGGTCTTAAGGAAGCTTCTATATGATTTATAAATAGTCTTGGGACATAAAAAAGCCCTGCAAACCATGTGATTACAAAAATTAAATGCAATGCTTTTATATAACCGTATAGTTCTGTCATTATTCCTCTACAAATAAATAGTTAAGTTTTAGCTGATTGAATTCTTCATTAAACTGTTTCATCTCCTTACTTATCAGCGCATCAAAAGTACTTAATTGTGCTTTTATTTCGGCAGTCAATTCATTTTTAACTGCGATATCTTGCGCCGTAGGCGGAAAATCATCAATAGCCACCAAGCTATTTAAATGCCCAAGTTTATTGGTTAACTTAATTGGAAAGTTCAAAGGGTCTTGCCCGCTTCTGTTTTGCGTCTGATATAAGGCCTTTTCTACTTCGCCAAATTTCTCTTTCATTGCTTTTGCTTTCTCCAATAAAGCCTTTGTTTGCTCATTGCCTTTATATTGCTTTGAAAAAGCATCTAGCTGCTTCGTAATTGTTCTAATTTTTTCAATAGATGTATGCGCTCTATCAATAGTAGCATTAATATCT
Organism: Cellulophaga sp. HaHa_2_95; assembly: GCF_019278565.1. Next base: position 252,611 of record NZ_CP058988.1, read on the forward strand.
GCTATAAAATTAAACTGCTCTTGCATAGCTGCTACGGAAGCTTCTGCTCTAGGATCGGGTAAAATTTTAAAGTCTTCCGTAGCTATTTTTCCATTCACCGATAGACTTACTTTATAGGTTCCAGGAACTGCTTTTGCTCCGTCTAAATTAGCCCACCATAAAATCATCCCGTCTAATTTCTTGGCTCCTTTTCCACGAGTATCCCAAACATGCGTATTCCCACCTTTTTTAGGATCTAATTTTTGCTCTTTTTCTTTTGTTGTATTGGAAAAAGAAGCAAGAGTATCACCTTTCATACTCAAATAGGTTAAAGCAATACTATCTTTTTCATTTAAACTATTTAAATAGAAATGTGTAATTACCCCGTTAGGATGGTTTTGGCCCGCAGTTTTAGATGGTTTTTTACTTGCACGCCCTTTAGTTCTGTAAGTATCTTTAGGCTGAAATAAAATAGTCGCTTTATCTTTATCTGAAGTATTGAGTTGGTGCAGTACGGTTAAGTCGTCAATGATCCATAAGCTTCTACCCTGTGTGGCCACTATTAAATTATCATCCTTGATCGCTAAATCTGTTATAGGCACAATAGGCAAGTTCATTTGAAACGGATTCCAGTTGGCCCCATCATCAAAAGAAATATACATTCCTGTTTCCGTGCCAGCATAGAGCAATCCTTTTCTTTTAGGATCTTCGCGCACTACTCTAGTGAAATGCTCTTCATCAATCCCATTTGTAATTTTACGCCACGTTTTACCGTAATCTGTAGTTTTATATAAGTAAGGTTCAAAATCGCCCAATTTATATCGTGTTGCCGCAACATAGCATGTACCGGCATCAAAAGCCGAAGGCTCAATGCTATTGATCATAGACCATTCTGGCATGTTCGCAGGTGTAACATTAGTCCAAGAAGTACCACCGTCTTTAGTTACATGCACCAAACCATCATCACTACCTACCCAAAGCAAGCCTTCTTTTAGCGGACTTTCATTAGCCGCAAAAATGGTGCAGTAATATTCTACACTCGTATTATCTTGTGTTATGGGCCCACCACTAGAACCTAGTTTCGTAGGATCATTTCTAGTCAAATCATCACTCAAAAGCGTCCAACTTTGTCCTTCATTTTCCGAAACATGCACATGGTTAGAAAAAGTATATAATTTTTTGGGATTATGCTTACTAAATATAATAGGGAAGTTCCATTGAAAACGATACTTCATGGCTTCGGCCCCAGCACCCATAGGATTATCTGGCCACACATTTATACCTCTTACCGTTTTTGTTTTATGATTAACACGCGTTAAAAAGCCATCATAACTACCTCCATACACAATATCATCATCGGCAGGATCTACGGCAATCCAAGCCGATTCTCCCCCTGCCGTTTCTTCCCAATCATTGTCATCTATACTACGCCCATCACTTCTGTGATTGATGCGAAGTGTAGAATTATCTTGCTGCGCTGCATAAATCCGATAAGGAAAAGCGTTATCTGTTGTAACTCTATAAAATTGTGCGGTAGGTTGGTTGTAATAGGTACTCCATGTTTCACCGCCATCATAAGAAATTTGCGCACCACCATCATCTCCAATAATCATCCGATTAGAATTTTCTGAAGCAATCCAAAGATCATGATGATCTCCATGTGGCGCATTAAACGTTGAGAACGATTTTCCGCCATCACTAGATTTATGGTAATTTACATTTAAAACATACACCACATCTTCATCTTCTGTATCCGCATAAAGACGCGTATAATACCAAGCACGTTGGCGTAATTTACGTTCATCATTAACTTGCGTCCATGTACTACCCGCATCATCGCTGCGGTACAAGCCACCTTTTTCCTTATTTTCTACAATGGCCCATACACGATCAGAATTTTTCGGTGAAACGGTTACGCCGATAATCCCTAAAGTGTCTTTTGGGAAGCCTTCATTATTAGAAATCTCTATCCACGTCTCTCCACTATCTGTACTTTTCCACAACGCAGAGCCATCACCACCACTACTTAAACTATAAGGTGTACGTTCTGCACGCCAAGTAGAGGCATACAAAATTCTAGGATTATTAGGATCAAATACCAGATCTACCGCCCCTGCTTGGTCATTAACAAAAAGTGTTTTTTTCCAATTTTTACCACCGTCTATACTTTTGTAGATACCACGTTCTTGTGTCGGTTTATAAATATTACCCAAAACAGCAGCATAAACAATATCAGAATTTGTAGGATGCACTCGAAGTCTAGGCACATGCCTACTTTTTTCTAGGCCTACAGAGACCCAAGTTTTTCCTGCATTTTCGGTTTTCCAAACGCCGTATCCAGAAGATACATTACCGCGAAGTGTTTTTTCACCACCTCCAACATAGATCACATTTGGGTCGCTTTTAGAAACCTCAATAGCCCCGATGCTCCCTCCAAAAAAGCCATCAGAAATATTCTCCCATTCCCGACCTCCATTTCTCGTTTTCCACACACCACCGCCTGTTGCTCCAAAATAAAACAAATTTGGTTGCCCTGGAACGCCGGTTACGGCAGCAGAACGCCCCCCACGAAACGGCCCCAACAATCTATATTCTAAGCTAGAATATAAGGTCTCTGGAATTTGAGTAGTAGCTTGTTTTGATTTTTTCTTTTTTTGCGCCAAGGCCGTAAGCGGCAGTACACAAAGTAATAGCAGGATCATGCTATTTTTGAGGTAGTTGGTTTTCATTGTATGTTCATTGAAATTAGTCGTTTCTAAATTAAGGAGATTTGAACGTAACTGAAAATATAATTTCCTTTATCGGTAACAAGACCGCTAAAAGATGTAACAATTGTGTACTTTTCACTACCTATATACTACATTAACAAATTACTGAACACATGTCAAAACTTATATCAAGCCATAAGCTCACAGAAAACGATTTAAAAATTTTAACCAAGGCTAAGCAGCAGATGGAAGAAATTGGCTGGGCCATGAAAGGATTAAACAGTGTTGGAAATATCATTCAAAATAAGGTAGAGCTGCTGCCACAAAAACAGCAAAAATGGTTACAAGAAGCAAGCTATAAGACCTTACAAAAAGTAGTTAAAACCAACTTGCTCTCTATGAAAACAAATAAACCGCTAACAACCCCGTTGAACAATACTTATAAAGCACTTGTTACTTCTTCGGGTATTTTAGGCGGCACTTTTGGCATCGTTGCCTTTTCTGCAGATTTAGCGGTTGCCACTAAATTTATGATGCGTTCCATTATGGATATTGCTCGTAGTGAAGGTGAAGACCTTATGGAGTTAGACACACAACTTGCCTGCTTACAAGTTTTTGCCTTAGGGGGAAAAAGTAAACATGATGACCACCTTGAAACGGGGTATTATGCCACCCGAATTACATTAAACTCTACGATAAAAGGAGCAACAAGTGGCGCTGGAAAATTAGTAGGCGGAATGTTAAAGGGTAGTTCTAATCCGTTGTTGCAAATTTTAGGAGCTATTGCCTCCCGATTTAGCATACAAGTTTCTGAAAAGTTTGTAGCGCAGGCTATTCCCGTCTTGGGTGCTGCAGGTGGTGGTGCTATAAATTTAGCCTTCATTCATCATTTTCAACGGATGGCTCATGCACATTTTGCTATCCGAAAATTAGAACGTACCTACGGAGAGGGACTAATTAGACAATCTTACGAGCAAATTACCATCAGCTAAAATTAGCTCAATTCTCGTTTCATCTCTTTTCTTAAGTAGTATCCTGTGATCACAGTGGCCAAGACATCTGCTATAGGAAACGCAAGCCACACGCCTAATTCCCCTAGATAATTAGGTAAAATTATAATTAACGGTATAAAAAAGAAACCTTGCCTTGTTAAGGTTAATAAAAGCGCAGGAATAGCTTTCCCGATTGCCTGAAAATAGGCAGCACCAATTAATTGCAAGGCGATAATTGGCGTTGCAGCAAATACCAAACGCATAGCCGTTGGAGTGTGTTCCAAAACATAAGCATTAACAGCCAACTCACTAGCAGGAATACCCTCTTTAGAACTTAAAAATAGGGACGCTATCTCTCCTGGAAATATCATTAGACCAACAAACACAACGCTTGCCATAATTGCAGCATATTTAATAGCCGTGACAATACTCTCTCGTACCCTTTGGTATTTTTTTGCACCATAATTGAACCCGGCAATCGGTAAAAAACCTTGTGTTACTCCAAATACTGGGAAGAGTGCGAACATCAACATTCTACCAATAATTGCATAAACAGCTACCATGGCTTCTCCTCCTAAACCAAACAGTATATTATTCATTAATAAATAAACAATACTTGTGGTCGCCTGTCTTGCTAAGGTTACAAAACCTAGCGAACTGATTTCCTTTAAAACCGGAAAATCAAATTTTAAGTGATGCCAGCCAATTTTTAGTTCTGAGTTTTTCGAAATAAAGAAATAGAGAACATAGGAAAAGCATAATAAATACCCAATTGTTGTTGCCCAAGCAGCACCGGCCATGCCCCAATCAAAAATGTAAATAAAAACATAGTCCATCACTAGGTTTCCGATAGACGGTATGATCATGGCAATCATGGCAAATTTAGGCTTCCCTTCTGCCCTAATCACGGTATTCCCCATCATACAAAGTGCCAAAAAAGGAACTCCGTATAAAACGATGGTATAGTAAATTTTTGCGGGTTCAAAGATACTGCCCTTGCCTCCAAACGCCGGGATAATGGCATCTACATACGTTAGGCCCAGTATAACCATACCGATAGTTATAAAAAGTGTCAACGCTATTTGATTCCCGAATGTTTTTAAAGCTTTTTCTTTACGATTACTCCCTAAAGCCCTAGAAATGATACTGGATCCGCCGATACCCACAGACATCCCGAGGGCGGCGATAAAGAATGAAACCGGTAAAACTACATTAATTGCAGCGATTGCAATTGATCCAATCCAATTACCTACAAAAATAGAATCAACCAGAACATTAAGAGACATCACCAAGATACCAATAGACGCAGGTACGGCTTGCTTGATGAGTAATTTACCTATAGGTTCTGACCCTAACTGATCTGCAGATACATTTGCCATTATGCTGGCAGTTTATCTGTTTTTTCCCAGTCCTTTAACCATTCTGCCATTACAGACACCCACGAATCATCATCATTCAAGCAAGGAATGTGTTTATAGGTTTCACCGCCTGCTTCCTGAAACTGTTCTTTCCCTTCCATAGCAATCTCTTCAAGAGTCTCTAAACAATCGGATACGAATGCTGGTGTAATAACCGCCAAGCGCTTCTTCCCTTCTTTAGGAAAACGTTCAAACTCAAAATCGGTGTAAGGTTTTAACCATGGATCATTAGGCAGCCTAGACTGAAAAGATACACTAACTTTATCTTCTGGTAAGCCTAAATATTTTTTTACACTTTCTGTAGTATCGTAACATTGATGGCGGTAACAAGTGTGGTGTGCTACCGAATTTGTCTGACAACAACTGCCATCTATTTTACAATGAAATTTTGTTGGATCAGATTTACGAATATGGCGCTCTGGAATACCGTGGTATGAAAATAATATATGATCGTACTCAAAGCCTTCTAAATGCTTAGCAATATTTTCTGAAAGTACTTTTATATACTCTGGATTTTTATAAAAAGCGGGTAGGGTGGTGATCTTCATTTCAGGAAAATACGCGTCCTTTACCTCCATAGTTTTAACTACAACTGTTTCAAAAGAAGACATGGCATAATGAGGATAAAGCGGCACTAAAATCACATCATCCACACCTTTATCTTTCAGCTCCTGCATCGCATTTTTAATTGTCATCTTACCGTATCGCATCCCAAGTGCTACAGGCATCTGAATTTGCTTACTTACTTTCTCTGCAAATCTTTCCGAGATAACAACTAGAGGGGATCCTTCTTCCCACCAAATTTTGGCATACGCTTCAGCAGATTTTTTAGGTCTTGTTTGAAGAATAATTCCTCGTACAATAATGTTTCTGAGAATATTATTAACATCAATTACTCTTTCATCCATCAAAAACTCGTCTAAATACGGCTTAACATCTTTAGCAGTAGGACTTTCTGGTGAACCCAAATTAACCAATAAAACGCCTTTCATAATTTTAATTTTTCTTTTTCAGACGACAAAAATACTACATGCTGATTTCAAATCCTTTAAAACCATCAATTAGTTTATTTATGATATTATAGTTAAATTCAATTTTCACATCGATTTAACATCAAAAAAGTATCATTTTCTTAAGTTGCAAGACCCGTAAATTAAACCTAAAAACTTATGCTTAAAAACTTATTAGAAAAGCCAAACGCCTTAGTCTATATAGTTGTTGCCATTATAAGTCTATTTGCTTTACAATATATTACCATTAAAATATTACGCCATTTTGGCAAGAACCCTAAATACCTGCTAGACCGACAGAGTATTTCGAGAATTACGAAACCCATATTTCTTCTTTTTATAGGTATTTTAATTCGAATTAAGGTTATTCATCAAAACCTTGGCATAAGTGAGATAACTTTTGTGCTTCAAAAACTGAGCACTCTTCTTATTATTTTTTCCATTACGTGGCTGCTCATTGCCAGTATTAGAATTATCAAGAAAAAAGTAATTGAGAACTATGATGTTAGCGCATCAAACAACCTAAGAGCACGAAAAATATATACCCAGTTTAATATTTTAGAGCGAATTGTGATTTTCTTATTAATCATCTTTGCAGTTGGCATTGCCCTAATGAGCTTTGATAGCATTCGCGAAATTGGAGTAAGTATTTTTGCTTCAGCAGGAGTTGCAGGAATTATTCTTGGTTTTTCTGCTCAAAAGATGCTCGCTAGCATATTAGCAGGAATTCAAATTGCCATAGCACAACCCATAAAAATTGATGATGTTGTTATAGTAGAAGGCGAGTGGGGCCGCATTGAAGAAATTACACTTACCTATGTGGTTGTCAACATTTGGGACAAAAGACGATTAATTGTCCCGACTACTTATTTCATTGAAAAACCTTTTCAAAATTGGACCAAAACATCCTCAGATATTTTAGGAACCGTATTTTTATACACCGATTATAACGTGCCTTTTGATGAAATGAGGGCAGAGCTAACTAAAATACTGCATAGTACGGAGTTGTGGGATGGTGAAGTGAATGTATTGCAAGTAACAGACTCTAAAGAACACTCGGTAGAAATTAGGGCTTTGATGAGCGCGAAAGACTCTCCTACTGCTTGGGATTTACGTGTATTGGTCAGAGAGAAACTTATTTCATTTTTACAAAAAAACTATCCAGATAGCTTACCTCATACCCGTGTCATTTTGAAAAATTTAAACGACTCAAAAATACAAATGGAATAGTACCGTTATAAGTAGTAACCACAACGCTTACAAACCTTTTAAACCAAAACTATCAATGCGTTTACTCTTTAGTCTACTATTTCTTATCTGCTACATTACAAGTAATGCGCAAGAGAAAAATAGCCTTCTTTGGGAAATATCAGGAAATGGCTTAAAACAAAGCTCATATCTCTATGGCACCATGCACGTAAGTAAAAAAATAGCTTTTCGCTTAGATGACGTTTTTTACGAGGCTTTGAATAGTAGTGCAGTAATTGCCTTAGAATCAGACCCAAATACATGGTTAGAAAATGAAGACAGCATGGGTTTTGGCTTTGGAGAAAGCTTTATGGCAAAAGGGTTTTATACCAATGCGTTTAAAATTGACAATCCTCAAAAAGCAGAAATCTCAAGTTACCTAGGCTTTGAAGATCAGATGATTAATAACATTTTGTACCGATCTGATGGGACATCTCAAAATTTTGAAGAGGACACGTATTTAGATATGTTCATTTATCAGGCAGGGAAAAAATTTAATAAACCTGTGATTGCTTTAGAAGATCTTGAAGAATCTACAGCCCTTGTGGGCCGTGCGAGCTTTAACAGCTTAAAAGAAAAACCTGCAGAATGGCTTCAAAAGAAAATGCAACAACAAGAACCGCTGCAACTATTGCAGGATGCGTATAGAGAACGAAACATTAATTTACTAGATTCTATTGATAAAGGCATGTACACTCCGTATTATTTGGAAAATATGCTGTACACAAGGAATAGTAACATGGCTACCAAATTAGATTCTCTCATTACCCATTCTAAAGTATTTGCAGGCATTGGTGCAGCTCATTTACCCGGAGAACATGGTGTTCTCGCTTTGTTGCGTAAAAAAGGATACACGGTAAAAGCACTTACTTCTAAAACGAGCTCTAAGGGGACTACATTAAAAGAAGAATTTGAAGATAAAATCAAAGAAAATAACTATATATACCAATCGGTAGATGATTCTTTATTTTCAGTATCGCTGCCTAATAAGCTATACCCAATAGCGGAGTTCTCAAATACGTTCTATGTCTCGCCAGATTTAGCCAACGGAAGTTTCTTTACGGTAAATAGAATTCCTACGTATTCTTATTTAAAAAAAGATGACCTCTACAGTATAGAAGATATTGACCAGCTCTTATTTGAAAATATACCCGGGAAAATTGTATCGAAAAGCAGAATTTCTAAAAATGGCTTCGAAGGGATTGATGTAAAAAATCTTTTAAAAAATGGCGAACACCAGCGGTACCAGATTTTTATAACTCCGTTAGAGATCATCATCTTTAAAATGGGGGGTCAAGGTACTTTTGTACAGCAGTATTCTGATACAATATTCAATAGCTTACAGTTTAAAACAATCACCAATACATTTAAGAAGGTTTCTTCTGTTTATGATGATTTTGAAGTAGCGATGCCTTCTAATTACACGTTTACCAATACCAAAAGAACTGGCAATAGATTTATACAAGGTGTAGATCTTAAAAATAATACCTATCGGTTTCTAAAAAAAGCTACGCTTCATGACTACAATTATATTGAAGAGGACAGCTTTGAATTAAAGCAAATTCAACATCGTTTCTATCAGAATTTAGAACTAGAAGGAACTTACAAAAACTTTACTGAAAACAGTTTAAAATCTTTTGCCGCAACCGATACTTTAAGTGGAGAAAAGCTCCATTTAATGACAAAAATTAAGGGTGATGAATATTATTTATTGGGAATCTTAACTACAAAAGATGAAGACGCTAGTAATTACTTTGACTCTTTTAAAATTAAACCTACCATATATAAAGAAACCTTTTCTAAAGTAAAAGATACAGCACTGTTTTTTACTACCATTACTTCTATAAAGCCCCCTCTATTTGTAGTGAACAGCAATGGCTACAATAAAAAGGAGATTAAACCCTACAATGCATATACTAAACGAAGTGTATATCAGAATAAAAATAATGAAGCCATTACTGTTCAGTTAAATAAATCGCATGATTTCTTAATGTTCAGCAGTATTGACTCCGTTTGGTCTTTACGAAAAAAACTATACGCCCATAAAAAATTTAATACCAGTCATGAAAAAATCACCCATGGTGAAAATGGATATAGTGAATTTGAGATAACTTTAACCGATACTGCCAGCACACGCGGTATCTTAATCAAGAATGTTCTTAAAGGGGGAGCTTTATATGAAATGCAAGCTGTGGTAGACACTGTTAGTAAACCCAGCAAGTTCATTCGCGAGTTTTTTGACAATTTCAAACCCCTAGATACCATTCTAGGGAAAGATATTTTAGCCGATAAAACCAATCAGTTTTTTAAAGCCCTGAGAAGTAATGATAGCATTGTAATCAATGGCTATCCTTTTATTCAATTTGAGAAAAAGCATATTGATTCACTGAAGAATATCATAACCGAATTTGATTTCAAAGAAAGTCAGAAAAACATCCAGAGTTACTTAATAGAACAACTTGCAGCCATTGATGAATCTGAAACTATTGATTTTTATACTAAATTTTATCAAAAATCGTACAACAACTCTTCTTCTCAGACTAAAGTGCTACAGGCCATAACCAAAAAAAGCACTACAGAATCTGCCGAGCAGCTCTTAGAACTCATGGCTGTAGACCTCCCATTAGTTTCTAGTTCTTATGAAATTTATCAAATATTTAAACCCTATATGGATAGCTTGCCACTAGCCAAAAAGCTGTATCCTGAAATTTTGGACTATAGTGCTATTGAAGAATACAAATCATCTATATTTTCTCTTCTAGCCAAATTAAAGGCAGAGGGCTTAATAAAGCCTAGCAGCTATAAAAAATACCGTAAGCAAATGTTGAATGATGCCAAAATTCAACTTAAAAGGGAACTAGGGAAAAGTAGCAAAAGAAATACCAATCAGTATTATGATAATTTATACGTCAGTTCTAAAAGCTCTGTCTTAGAAGACTATGTACAGCTACTACATCCTTTTTCCAAAGAAAAAGATGTGCAGTTGTTTTTTGAAAAGTTAGACTTATTGGAAGATGCAGACATACAAACCACTAAAGCCGCACTTTTAACCCATACCCCCAACGCTTTAGATAACGAAGCACTCAATGCGCTGGCAGAAAATATGGAGAGTAGAAACTTATTATTCACCAAATTAAAGGCAGTAGGAAAACTATCTTTATTTCCTTCTCCTTACAAAACTCAAAAACACTTAGCCGAAGCACAATTATTTGATAGAAAGAATATAGACAAAGAGAAAGACTCTGTCTTATTTATTGCTGAAAAAGAAATATCCTACCGAGACAAAGCCTATGTTGGATATCTATTTAAACATAGTGATGGTAGTGATTACGATAAGAATTTTAAAATGTATATAGCTGTATATGAACTTAGCGATCAATTAAAAGCGAAGCCATTTTATAAAAATAGCGGCTACCGTATTGAGGATACGGACACCGACCAAGAAATTACAGCTGTTGTGATTGAAGAGTTTCTTTTAAGAGAGCGCCCGAGAGCAGAAGTGTACAGACCCAACCAAGGAAATAACTTTGGTTATTATGATTATTAAAAATACTTATCTTTAAAGCCCCAAAAGCAACGTATTGCTTAGCACCAACAAAATGAACCAAGACCACGATACTATTACGCCTGAATTTATAGATGTATTGAGAAAAGAAGGAAACAAAGCCTGGAGTATTTGTCTTTCATTAAATGCTGATCATAAATTTAAAAGCGCCTTAAAAGGAATTACTGATGAAAGTTTTTCTGGAACACAATACAAAGCAGAACATTTGGTTCTGAGAGATATTGTTACCTTATACAATACTTTCACCTTAACATATAATGCAAAATCAAGAATACCAAATAAGATAAAATTTACCCTTATTTTTCTTTATGAAAAACTTCAAGGAAAAGATCTTGCTCAGTCTTTTGATATTCAAAAATTAGCAAAGCTACCCTTAGCGAAACATTTTGATGATAATGTGCAACTTATCCAGGACACCTCTTTTTTTCAACCTAAAGAAGCACTTAAAACAGAATACATTGCTACTTTAATTTTAGATCAAATAAAAAGTAATGAGTTTGATGCCATAGCGTCCTTTTTAAATAGGATTGCGTTACTAATGGCACAAGCTGATGGCGTGGTCGCCGAAAAAGAAGAGCAGTTATTAAAGACTATTTCTAAAAAAATTACAAATCCAAAAAGAAGCTTAGACCATTCTAACTACATAGAAGTTCCTGAAGATGATACGATAGAAAAAGTCTTAGAAGAGTTAAACGAACTTGTTGGTTTAGAAGAGATCAAGAAAAATGTAAATGATCTTATCAATTTCTTAAAAGTTCAAAAAATAAGAGAAGAGAAGGGTTTAAAAGCCAATAAAACGTCACTTCACTTTGTTTTTATGGGACCTCCTGGAACAGGTAAAACTACGGTAGCAAGAATGCTAGGAAGAATTTTCAAACATTTAGGATACTTAAAAAGGGGGCATCTAGTAGAAACAGATAGATCTGGTATGGTTGCAGGCTATGTTGGTCAGACGGCATTAAAGGCCGATGAAATTATTAGCGCTGCTTCAGACGGAGTTCTTTTTATTGACGAAGCATACTCTTTGATCTCTGGGGGATTAAATGACTTTGGATCAGAAGCCATTGAAGTTCTTTTAAAACGTATGGAAGACTTAAGAGACAGCCTCGTTGTTGTGGTTGCTGGGTATCCTGATGAAATGGAGATTTTTATCCAATCAAATCCCGGACTACAATCTCGCTTTAATCGCTATTTAAATTTTGATCATTACAAACCAGATGCTTTATTAGCCATTTTTAAGTTAATTACTAAGAAATCTGACTTTACACTTACTCCTGATGCTGAAGACAAACTTTCTGAAATTATCATAAGCGTTTATAATAAAAGACATAAAAGTTTTGGTAATGCTAGAACCATGCGTAATCTATTCGAAAAAATAATTCAAAGGCAAGCCAATAGAATTGTCAATATTACTCCAATAACTGAAGAAATCTTAATTACGATTACTGAAGAAGATATTCCTGAAATAGCTGTCGCCGTAAAAGAGATTAGCGTTTTTGATACTGAAAATTCCTAAAATATATGAGCATACAAGATATTATTACCTGGTTTGACTCGCACCATGCTGCTGTTCTCTACTATTTCGGGATAGCACTGGCACTTGCGCTACTTTGCACCTACATCGTAAATGCAAAAAATATTAGTACGGTAAAATATGTCATGTCCTTTTTAGTATACGCAGTGACTATTCCTGGCGTTTTAGCCCTTTTCTTGTTATTATATAATATTTTATTTCTAGGCTCAAGCGTGCTTCAACTAGGTTTGGTTACCTATTTTTTACCCATAGTAGCCATGATATTAATTCTTCTAATTTTAAATAGAAAAATTAAAATGTCTAAATTACCAGGGTTTACGCGCTTATCTAGTTTAATTATTATCATAGGAATATCATTTGTCCTATTATTCATACTCCAGAGGTCATACTTTGGAGTGATATTCTTAGGAGGCTTTACACAACTTTTACTAGTCTTTGCAGTTATAATGATAGTATTGAGAGTTGCTTGGAATAAATTTGCAAAATAATTTGTAACAAAGTTGAAATACCGAATACCTATAAAAAGAGAAGAAAATAGCATTTAATAAGTAGTAAATAAGCTATAATAGGTAAAATTACCTAATTTTATAGCCTGATACTGCCAACAGAACATATTTTAACAGTAAAAGATAACCACCCTTGCCATGGCAAAAGAAAAATTTAATTGGAAATCACTTTTTGTAAATGACGAAAATGCGTCAACGACCACTGCTTCTAAAGCAGAAGAAAAGATTGATTTTCCGAATGAACCAACACCAACATCAACTAGCACTCAGTTTCCACAAAGCAGTGCTCCTCAGCGCAGCCAAGTAACATCTTCTAACATTGATAACGCTATCTTAAATAGTGTTATTGAAATGTATGAATCTGGATTTGAATCATTAAACCTACCGGGATATGATTTTTATGAATTTTTTAAAGCGATAAAAGCCGTAGGTTCTAACGATCCTAATGTATATAAAATGGCGTTTACTATGGCCCAAAGTGTTGATGCTAAAGTAACCAAAGCGTCGCTTTTAGATGGTGCAAATTTCTATATTAAAGAAATTAATGATGTACATGAGCAGTACCACACCAAGGGAAATGCCAAAAAAGAAGAATTTCAATCTAGCTTATTACAACAGAAAGAAACCTTATCTACCGAGGTAGCTGAATTGGAAAAACAAATTCTTCAATTACAAACTCAGGCTAGTGATAAAAAAAATCAGTTGAATGCGCTGGAAAATGGAACTTCTAGCGAGATGACAGATATAGAACAAAAAATTACTGCGAATGATATCGCGAAAACAAAAATTCTGGAGATTATTACAACAGTAGCAGACGGAATTAAAATCAACCTATAAATACCCTTAAATGAATACTGAAGAATCAAAAAGTCATGTATTAGACTTACCTATTTTAAAGCATTTTGATGACGAAAAGGGTGAAATTTCATTAAACCCTAACAACTGGAGAAATGGTGAAAAAGGGTTAAATACCGCTATAAAACTAGCCTTGTTTGCTGCCGTTGGTTATGGCGCTTGGGTGTACATTTTACCACCGCTTTTCACTGCCTTAGGACAAATCATTGCCCTAGCCGGTGTTGCTATCTTTGTCGTATTCTTTATCTTAATGCTTCCTGTAATTTTCAAAGGGTTGCGTAGGCTAACAAGAGCGTTACATAAATCGCTAATAAAATACGATCCGTTTGGGGAGCTGCACGAGCAAAAGCAGAAGATGCTTAGAAACCGAAAAGTTTTTAAAGAGTCTAAAGCAAAAATAAAAGCATTAAAAAGCAATATGGAAGCAGAGTCTTTCAAAGCTGAGAAAGAAGCAAAAGACTATCAAGACCGTGTTGTAACCTTACAGAAACAAGCTCAGAAGATTAAAACTGAGATGGAACGTTTAGTGGGAGAGAAAGGTTCTGCAGGAAAAGATACCGATGAGTATGTGGAATTACATAGTGCATTAGCTAAGAAATTATCTGAATCACAACGTGTAACTCATCAATTAGAACAAAGCAAAAGCTTTATTCAAAAATATGGAAGCCGTGCTAATGTAATGGGAAAGCTAGACCGTAAACTTACTTTAGCAGGAACAGCCATAGATATTAAGATATCAGATTTTGAAGTTACCATTCAGATGCTAGAGAAAGAATATGCTTTTGCTAAATCTGCAAGAGAAGCTACAGAAGGAGCAAAATCTGCCATGCATTTCACCAAAGACTGGGAACTAGAATATGCTTTAGACGTGATTACAGAAACTATTGCTATGGATATAGCTAGAACGCAAGAGAACTTATCAGATATAGATATGCTTACTAGCAAGTATGATATTGATAATGATGAATTGTATTCTCAATTAGACACTTTAGCTGATAAAATAAAAACAGGAAAAGATTATGTTCCTGATTCTAAGAAATACAAGAATCCAAATTACAAACTAACACAAGAAGACAAGCAAGAGAGTGGCGGTTTTGGAAATATGTTTGATTAACTTTTTAAATACTAAATAACTAAACACAATAACAATGGGTAAGATTTTACGAACAAAAAAACTCACCACCTTATCAGAATTATTAATCGTAGTCGTCCTACTAGGGGGTATACTAGGTGCTGTCTATTATTTTGCACCAGGATTGCGAGTTGGTGAAGCTAAAACACTAGATGAGCTAAATGTAGATAAGAATGAAGTAAACAATGTAATTACTTCTGCAAAACTACCATTACCATCTACTAGCACCTCTAGTGATGTTAAGAACAAACCACTAGTGCGTATTGCCGCTTATGCATGGAATGCACAATCTGGTATTATTGTAGCTAACGGAGGACCTAAAACTACCAAAGGTTCTTTAATGGAACGTAATGGGGTTAATCTTGAAATTATTCGTCAGGATTGGTTGTCAGAATTACGTAACATGCAGATGAAATTCGTTGAAGAATTTGATCGAGGTGAAGAGTATCCTGATGCCGATAAAAGTGCTTTTGCTATTATCATGATGGGAGATGGTGCTCCATTTTACATCAGTACTATGCAACAAGCATTAGATGATAAATTTGGAAAAGACAAATACCACGTACAAGTAGTTGGTGCAGTAGGTATCAGTTATGGTGAAGATAAATTAATTGGTCCACCAAGTTGGAAAGTAGATCCTAAAAGCATGAAAGGTGCTTTAATTTCAACTGTTCTAGGTGATGGTGACTGGGTTACAGCACTTAATTATGCTTTTGCAAACGGACTTAAAGTAAATCCAGATTCTAATACGTATGATCCTGAAGCGGTAAACTTCTACCCTTCTCAAGATGATGATTATATAAAATCTGCTGAAGAACTTATTAAATCTCAAAAATCTGGATGGACAGTTCCTTTAAAAGAGGTTAAAAACGGAAAACTTACCGGAAAAACAATCAATAAAAAGATTGATGGTTGCGCTACGTGGACCCCTGGTGATAAAATGGTTTTTGATGCTTTAAGCGGATTTACCGATGTTGCTTCTACCAAAGAATTTAATAATCAAATGGCTACTACAGTTATTGCGGTTAAAGAATGGTCTACACAACATCCACAAATTGTAAGTAACATATTGAAGTCGGCCTTAACAGCTTCAAACCAAATGAAACAATATGATGAGTGGCAGGTAAGAGCTTCTGAAGCTGTTGCAGATACTTATGATCTTGAAAATGCTAAATACTGGTATGATATGTTTAAAGGTCAGAAAGGAAGTAAAAACGGAATTGACTACAACATGGGTGGATCAAGAGTTTTTAACTATTCTGATGTAATGCAATATTACGGGATTACAGATGGTACCAACCGTTACAAGGCAGTATACAACCAAGTATCTACCTACTTAAAGGAATTAAATCCTTTTGGTTTCAATGAATCTGTAAAACGTATTGTTCCTTACGAAGAAGCGGTAAACTTGTACTTCATTAAAAACATTAATGATATTGAGTCTGGTACAGCGTACAAAGCAGATTATACGAAAGAAGCTAGTGAAGTAATGGCCTCTGGAGAATGGAATATTAGTTTTGATACGGGTAGCGCAAATATTTCTGCGTCTTCTCAAAGCACTTTAGAGACCATTTACAACCTTTTAATCCAAGCAGAAGACACCAAGCTTAGCTTAGAGGGCCATACAGATGATACAGGTTCTAGTGAAGCTAACTATGACTTATCACAACGAAGAGCACAAGCTGTAGTAAACTTCTTAAGAAGTAAAGGCATTCCTCAGTCCCGTTTTCAAAACGTAATTGGAAAAGGAGAAGATGAGCCTGTTGAAAGTAATACAACAAATTCTGGAAGAGCTAAAAACCGTAGGGTAGTTATTGTTCTTTTAAAATAAAATAATTTTAAAACTCACAAAACCGCTCCAATTTTGCAATAGTATTTTGGCGCGGTTTTATGTTTATACTAACTTGTAATCATCATGAAAAATATATTCACACCCTTTGAAAATGTAAGCAAGAACACCCGGCTTATGATTATTCTTGTTTGGGTTTTAGCACTTTTTGGAGTTTGGTTTGCCTCAAGCATGGGCGATAGGCATTTATTCCCTTCTCCTCAACAAGTTTTACAGGGTTTTATAGAACTTTATAATGAAGGTCTGGTGGTACATATCGGAAGTTCACTTCTATTGTGTTTTTCGGCTATTATTATCGCCATCCTTATCTCACTAACATTTAGCTACCTGTCTACCGTTCCGGTAATTCAACCCGTAGCAAAGGCCCTGAGTAAATTAAGATATTTACCGCTTACTGGTATCACATTTTATCTAGCGATACTAATTAGTGACGCTAGAACCATGCAAATATGGGTTTTAGTCGTGTTTATGAGTACCTACCTAACCACCTCACTTTTGAGTATGGTAAATAGCATTCCCCAAGAAGAGTTTGACCATGCTAGATCTTTAGGGTGTAACCGCTGGGAAGTATTATGGGAAGTTGTGGTTAAAGGAAGAATAGATTATGTAATTGATGTTATCCGTCAAAACCTAGCTATTGTTTGGATGATGTTAGTTACGGTAGAATCTATATTGGTTGCCGCAGGAGGATTAGGTTTCCTCATTAAAAACTCTGATAAATTCATGAATCATGGAAGAATTATAGCCCTACAAATTGTGATTCTAGCCGTAGGTCTTTCTATTGATTTTGTATTAAACTATTTAAGAAAAAGCTTTTTCAGATATTCAAAAATATAATTAGAGATGAATTACAGCAGTGAAAATACATTACTCTATGTTGAAAACCTAAGCGTTGCTTATGGTGATAAAACAATCATAAAGGATATTAACCTTGTTGAAAAAGATGTTATTAGAACAGGTGAAGTCACAGGGCAAGTTATTGCCGTTGTAGGCCGCTCTGGAACAGGAAAATCTACCTTCTTCAAAGCTTTAACAGGTTTAGTAAAGCCTACTTCCGGAAAAGTATTAATTGCAGATACGACCACCGAGAATGCCCAAAATGATGCTAAAGAGGTGCATGAAGGAGATATTGGTTTTGTAGATCAAAAATATACCTTGTTTAGAAACAAAACAGTCTATGAAGCCTTACTTTTTGCTTTGCGTAATAAGGAGATGCCTAAAGAAGCTAAACATGAGCAAATTGTTACCTATTTAAAAGACTGGGGACTTGAAAAAGCAAAGGACCAATACCCTTGTGAGCTTTCTGGTGGGCAACGCCAAAGAACCGCTATTATAGAACAGATATTTTCATCGGGGCACTACATGGTCTTAGACGAACCTTTTTCTGGTTTAGACGTTGGTAATATTGAAGATGTGAAAAATGCCTTTAAATTGATTACTAAGAGTCATGAATACAACACAATCATCTACTCTACCCATGACATTGAACTAGCGGTAGAATTAGCAGACAGTATTTACGTGATAGGATACCCAGAAGTAGAAGGTAAAAAAATGACGTACGGAAGTATCGTAAAGCATTTTGACATGAAAGAAATTGGATTAGCTTGGAAAGAATTTGGACTAGGACATCTAGACATTGTTAAGCAAATAAAAACTATTATGCTTCAATCTTAGCATAGCGCAATGAAGGATGTTTCAGCGCAAGCAGAACGGATTACATAGGACAACCGAATATTGTGGCCATGGAAAAATTTGCCATCCATCTTACAGTATTGAAAACGTACTTAGTAAACAACATGGATGATTTTTTTATCTTAGATCAAGCCAAGAAAATTACAGATTTAAAACTAGAAGCAGCTAAAGGACGTATCTTTAGCGGTATGCTTCTGCATCGGTAATGTTGAACAATTATTTTGAATAAATCATATTTCATTATGAGGATACTACTTCTTATTACGCTATTATTTGCAAACTTCAGTTTTGCACAACAAATTACGTGCTCTCCTAAAAGCAAAGAAGCGGCTCATACGAAGATTAAAGAAGTGAAGGCGCTTGAAAAATTAGAAATGGGCAATACAATAGTAGCTATTGGAAAAACATTTTTAGGAACTCCGTATGTTGCCAAAACATTAGAAATTGGAATCACAGAATCCTTAGTGGTGAATTTAGAAGGTTTAGATTGTACCACCTTTGTTGAAAATGTTTTAGCCTTCTCGCTCTTAAAGAGAAGCGAGAGAACAAGTTTTGACGCATTTACCAAAGCTCTTGAAACCATTCGGTATAAAAATGGAACACTAAATGGTTACTCATCACGTTTACATTACTTTACAGAATGGATAGCAAACAATCAGTTTAAGGGATTGGTAACAGATATAACTGCTAAAATTGGTGGAACTCCTGTGCAAAAGGACATAAATTTCATGAGCACACATCGAGAACTGTACCCTTTTTTAAAAGATGATAATGCCAACCTAGCGCAGATACAAGCTTCAGAACAGTATTTAAATAATCAGGAGTTTTGCATTTTAGAAAAGAACACTATTGCAGCCAATGAACACCTCATACAATCTGGAGATATCATAGCCCTGACTACTTCTATAAAAGGTTTAGATATTACTCACACCGGAATAGCTACTAGAGAAAAAGATGGTCGTATTCACTTATTACACGCTTCTACTTCAGGAGCGGTTAAAGTATCTGAAAAGCCTTTAGTAGATTATTTAAAAGGGATTAAGAGCAATACTGGGATTATGGTTGTTCGGGTCAATTAACGCTCATATTCAGAGTTACTTTAATTCTTCCGTACACAAGAAAATTTAATTAATCCTTTTAGTTACTTACCCTTAAAAGAACTAACAAATCTTCCTAAAAAACAAAATTCGGTATACTAATCAAGAGATGAGCACACCGAATTTATATATAGTATTAAACCGTTAATTGTTTATCGCTTCAAACACCATTCTATACCACCTAATAAATGTTGTCTAAAATTAACGTCATCAAAAGCAGCATTGGTATGACCTAATCCGGTATAAAAAGCTCTACCGCCATCAAATTCATGAAACCAGGCAATAGGATGATTATCTCCATTTTTACCACCTTCATAACTTGTTTCATCTAACTTAAGTAACACATTTAAAGATGGATTTATATTTTTAAAATTATACCACTCATCAAAATGGCTCCAAGTGCTCTCTAAATGCTTTGTAGCTGAGTGATTTCCATTAATAATATCTAATGTTGCTTGCTGTTGTTTTGGATGATTTAAAAAATATGCCCCCACCAATTCACCATACCAAGGCCATTCATATTCCGTATCGGTAGCAGCATGAATACCCAAGTAACTACCGCCGTTTTTGATATAATTCTCAAAAGCTACTTGCTGCTCATCACCTAAAACATCTCCAGTAGTACTAAGAAATAAAACTAATTGGTATTTTTTAAGATTTGCAGCATTAAACTGCAATGAATCCTCGGTTTGGTACACCTCAAATTTATTGGCTAGACCTAATTCTCTAATGGTAGCTACTCCTTTTTCTATAGATCCATGCCTAAAGCCAGCGGTTTTAGTAAATACTAAAACTTTAGACTTTAATGCTTCTAATTTAGTTTTTGAAATTTTTAAAGGTTCCGGGTGATTTAACACCACTTGCTGATCTACAACCTTCGTTGTAGCGCAAGAACCTAAGGTTAAAAATAGAGCCCCCAGAAGAATCCCAGAAAAAACAGATTTCATAATGTGTATATTTAATGAACTCTAAATATCGGTATTTCTAAGACACAAGACTATAACTAGTGTCCCAAAATGGAACAAAATTGTGTTTATCCGGCCAATGCCATTAAATATTTCTTTGGCGTAGTACCATACTTCTTCTTAAAAGCCGCTATAAAGTGACTCGAAGTACTGTACCCCACCTTAAGACCTACTTCATTTACATTATGCTGACCGCTTTCTAACATCTTACGCGCATACTCCATTTTATAATCGAATAAAAAACTAAAAACAGAATCACCATAAATTTGTTTAAAGCCTTCTTTTAATTTTTTTATAGGCAGCCCTATTTCATCCGAAAGTTCGGTGAGCGTAGGTGGCTCTGCCATTCTGGAAATAATAATTTCTTTTGCCTTACGGATTCTCCGTACATTGTCCTCGTCCACCAAGAAAGGACATTGTTCTAAATCTGCATCTGAACTTTTATTAAAATAGAGAGAAATAAGCTCATAAACCTTTCCTTTTATATATAGTTCTTTTATAGAAGGATGAAGATTGTAATTCATCATCTGACTAAGAATTACCGCTATTGCAGGACTAAAACCTTCTTGACTGTAATATTTTTTGTCTTTATTATCTTTATTTAAGAACGGAATGTAATCTGCCTCTTTAGAGAATAGAGAATGAAACTTACGAATAGTCATTACTACAGATACAATCCATGAATTTGGACTCAGTTCTAAATTAAGAGGTAAATCTATTTGCGTGTTATAGAGCAAAAGCGAATTCTCCTCAGGCACTTCTAATGCATAGCGCCCATCATTAAAAATAAACTTAGCACTACCCTTCAAACAAAAATGAAACTGAATGAAGGAACTGTCTATTTGCTTGCTAACTTTTTGAATATCAATACTATCATTCTGAATTTTTAATGCGAAAAAACCTTCATCAATCAACACCTCTTCAAATGAACCTTGAGCGTCATTTATTTCCTCCATACCCGTATAAATTATATTTATAACCAATTTAGAAGTATTCTAAATTGGAAGACCTATGGTCACATATTGCCTATAAAATTAAGCTAAATAGTAGAATTACCATGCAAAAAGCCGCAAAATTCTTGAAACGACACTAATTGTTCCGCTAGCGTTACTTTTATCAAAACCATGGAAGTACTTTTGCCAGGATTGCAAAGATTACATGAAAGATTATCACATTTCTAAACACAACTCGTTTTATACGATTGGACTCAACTACAAAAAGGCCGATGCCGAAATTCGTGGTAAGTTCAGTTTAAACGAATTAGCTATAGACAGTTTACTGACACAGGCTAAAGGCCAAGGCATAGATGGACTCTTAGTTACATCAACATGTAACAGAACGGAACTATACGGTTTTGCACAACACCCTTTTCAACTTATAAAATTACTTTGCGACAATACCTTAGGTACTGTTGAAGAATTTCAAGAAGTAGCTTACGTGTATAAAAATAATGATGCCATTAGTCATTTATTTAAAGTAGGTACAGGCTTAGATAGTCAGATTCTTGGAGATTTTGAAATTATAAGTCAATTACGACAGAGCTTTAATCGCTCTAAAAAATTAGAAATTGCAAATCCGTTTTTAGAACGCCTTTGCAACTCAGTGATACAAGCTAGTAAAAAGATAAAGAACGAAACCGAAATTTCTTCAGGAGCTACTTCCGTATCCTTTGCTTCAGTTCAGTACATCATGAGAAATGTGCCAGAAATTTCAACAAAGAATATTTTATTATTTGGAACAGGTAAAATAGGAAGAAACACCTGTGAAAACTTAATTAAACATACAGCAAACTCTCACATTACACTTATCAACAGAACAAAAGATAAAGCAGAGAAAGTTGCAGGAAAATTTAACCTAGTCGTAAAAGACTACGGAGATTTACAAACAGAAATTAGAAATACTGATGTATTAATTGTCGCTACAGGCGCACAATCACCCACAATTTCTAAGGAGTTAATATACACAAAGAAACCTTTATTAATTTTAGATTTATCTATTCCGAAAAATGTTTCTGATGATGTTACTGAGTTACCAAACGTAACGCTAATACATTTAGATCATCTTTCGCAAATGACTGATGAAACGCTAGAAAAAAGAAAGCAGTTTATTCCTGAGGCAGAAGCTATTATTGAGCAAATAAAAGAAGAATTTATCCAGTGGTTAGAAACTAGAAAATTTGCTCCCGTTATAAAAGCATTGAAAAAGAAGCTTAAAGTAATGAAAGATGAAGAACTCAACTTTCAAAGTAAGAAGTTATCTGATTTTAATTCCGTTCAAGCAGACATTGTTTCTGAACGTATTATTCAAAAAATTACCAAACAATTCGCAAATCACTTAAAAGGCGATGATATTGATGCTGATAACAGTTTGGCATTAATTCAAAAAGTGTTTCAATTAGAAGTAGAAAGTAAATGAGTAAGATAATCCGCATTGGAACACGTGATAGTGAATTGGCACTATGGCAAGCAAAAACCGTACAGAAACAATTAAAAGAACAAGGATACCAATCGGTATTAGTTCCTGTTAAATCTATAGGTGATTTGGTTTTAGACAAGCCACTTCATGAATTAGGCATTACTGGTGTGTTTACAAAAACATTAGACATTGCAATGCTTAAAGGCGAAATTGATATTGCTGTACATTCTATGAAAGATGTACCAACAGTATTGCCAAAAGGTATTGTACAAGCTGCTGTTTTAAAGCGCGGTAATTACATGGATATTTTAGCTTTTAAAAATAACGAAGAGTTTCTTGGACAGAAAGAAGCGGTTATTGCCACCGGAAGCTTACGAAGAAAAGCACAATGGCTTAATAGATACCCAAGTCATAAGATTGTAGACTTACGTGGTAACGTTCAAACAAGAGCAGAGAAACTAGATAACAATGACTGGAACGGCGCCATATTTGCGGCAGCTGGTCTAGAACGTGTTGGTTTAGAATTTGAAAATACTATAGGATTAACATGGATGGTTCCTGCCCCTGCTCAAGGCGCAGTGGTTGTCGTTGCCTTGGAGGACGATGAGTTTTCTAAAAATGCGTGTAAGGAATTAAACCATAAAGAAACTGAAACCTGTACCACTTTAGAACGTAAGTTCTTAAACCTTTTAGAAGGCGGTTGTACCGCTCCTATTGGAGCCTTAGCTATAATTAAGGATACCAACATAAGTTTAAAAGGAGTTCTACTAAGTGTTGACGGAAAGAAAAAAATTGAAGTAGAATTTACCTCAAAATTAGGCAAACACGAAAACTTAGCCGAAGCATGTGTAGAACGCATATTTAGCCGTGGTGGAAAATTATTAATGAGTGAAATTGCAGGAATCACGAAAGAACCTGTTGTTTTTTCTACTAAAAAATTAACTACGGAACAAGCAGAGCGTTTTGATTCCAAAATAGCGGTAGCTTCAGAAGATTTCATTCAAATTAGTTTAAATAGAATTCCAAGACTTACTCTAAAGGCAGCGCATAAAAACGTAATAATTACAAGCCAAAATGCTGTTGAGGCGTTGATTGCTAGCATTAATCCTGAAGAGCTCAAGTTTGAAAATATCTATTGCGTGGGTCGTAAAACCAAACGTTTAATAGAAAGAAGAATTGGAAAGGTTACTCATTTTGAAAATAGCGCAAAGGAGCTAGCAGAATATCTTGTAGAACACATAGACGGTACTACGGCAAGCTATTTCTGTAGCAACATACGCTTAGATGAATTACCTAGCATCTTAGCGGCTCATAAAATTGAACTTACCGAGATAGAAGCATATAGCACCAAAAAATCACCCGTTAAAGTAGCAAAATCTATAAAAGGCGTGCTCTTTTACAGCCCTTCTACCATAGAAAGCTATCTTCAAGAAAATACCTCTGATGTAGTTGCCTATTGTATTGGAGACACTACTGCTACGGAAGCTAAAAAACATTTCTCAAAAGTTCACATCGCTAAAATGCCTACCTTAGAGTATGTTATTGACTTAGTCAATAAAGACTACGAGTAATTTAGACCGTTAATCATGTGGAATAAAGTCAGGTTATCTAGCCTTGCCGTTCTATTCTTAGATCTTGGCTTGGTAATCTTTTTAATTTACGACTTTGGTTTTAAAGACTACCAAGATTTAAGACAGTACAAATTAATTGTGCTGCCCACTTTAGTATTAGCACTAATCCTATTTAATCTCTATAAGTATAGGCTTTTTAAAAGGCAGCGCAAATCAAACATTAGCCCTAAAATAAATCTTTATTACCTCTCCCTACTCGTCATAGTAGAAGTGGTTACTATCATTAGCGATTTTGAAATCTCTTTGTTTGATAGTTTTTTTAATGTGCGTTATGTTATCGAGTACGGCCTTTTATTTTACTTTTTTATTCGTATCTCATTTTTAGTACGAAAAATATATGCCATCTACTTTAATCCTGCCATTTTGTTTGTTGGGAGTTTTGCCATCATCGCACTAGGAGGGACATTTTTGTTGATGTTACCAGCCTCTACTACTCACGGTATATCATTCATAAACGCTTTGTTTACCGCCACGAGCGCCACTTCTGTTACCGGATTAATTGTAGTAGATACTGCCAAAGATTTTACGCCTTTTGGGCAAACGGTTATCATGGTAGTCTTTCAATTAGGAGGCTTGGGGATGTTAACGTTTACCTCGTTTTTTGCTTATTTTTTTAAAACAGGATCGTCGTTTAGAGAAAGTCTTTATATGAAAGACATTATGGGAAATAATGATGAACTAGGCGGAATCATGAAAAGAGTAATGCAAGTTGTTGCTTTTTCATTACTAGTTGAAGCATTGGGCGCTGTTTTGATCTACACCTCCTTACCCGATTCTGATACCATACCTAATCAAGGATTTTTTGCCGTATTTCATGCCATATCAGCATATTGCAATGCAGGCTTCTCCTTAAAATCAATGGGCTTGTATGATATTAATCTTAGGTATAATTACTATTTACAATGGATACTAATGGCCCTCATCATTTTTGGAGGATTAGGGTACCACATTGCCCTTAATGTCATACAATATGTAAAAAGGTTTATCACCAACCTCTTTAGATCTAAAAATAAAATTTTTATATCTAGAGTCATTCTACTGAATACCAAAATTGTATTATACACTTCCGCTCTACTAATTGTTTGCGGAACTGGATTTTTCTTAATCTCTGAGCAACATACTAATTTAGTAGAACATACCAATTGGTTTGGAAAATTAACCACCTCATTATTCTCTTCTGTAACCGCAAGAACAGCTGGGTTTAACACCGTAGACTATGCTAATTTTAGTATTCCAGGCATCCTATTTATGATATTTCTAATGTGGATAGGAGCATCACCCGCCTCTACCGGTGGGGGAATTAAAACCACCACCTTTGCCATTGCCACATTGAACGTATTTTTCGTCGCCAAAGACCAACCATATATAGAAATAGGAACACGAAGAATCGCAGCACAATCTGTACGTAGAGCTTTTGCTATTATAGCCATTTCATTAGCTAGTATTGGAACAGGTATCTTATTTTTGCTCATATTTAACCCAGAATTTAGTTTGTTACAAATAGCCTTTGAAGTATTTTCTGCCTTTAGTACCGTTGGCGTCTCTATGGGAATTACCGCTGCACTTTCAGACCTAAGTAAGGTGGTCTTAATTTTATTGATGTTTTTAGGAAGAATAGGCCTCTTAAATCTAATGATTGGATTATTGAAAAATGTGAGTCAGGCAGACTACAGTTATCCTGAAGAAAATATATTAATTAATTAACCAAAATTACTCGTATGAAAATTATAGTTATCGGACTTGGAAATTTTGGAATGTCGGCTGCCATCAACCTATCAAACACCAACAATGAAGTAATTGCGGTAGATGTGGACCCTGAGAAAATCAGTCAAATAAAAGATCAAGTAGCACATGCAGTAGCCTTTGATGCCAAAAAAGAATCTGCATATAATTCATTACCCTTAAAAAATACAGATTTAGTTGTTATTGCTATTGGAGATAGAAATGGCACAGCTATTATGAGTACTGCCATTATAAAGAAATTAACCAATGCTAAAATAATTGCAAGAGCGTCTTCCCCTATTGAAGACACCATCTTACAAGCCATGGGTGTAGATCAAATTATACATCCTGAAAGAGAATTTGCAGAGAAATTCACAAAAACCATTAATTTAGATGGGAGCATTGATAATTTTGAAGTAGATGAGGACCATTTAGTTTCAGAAATTGAAGTCCCAAAAGACCTGATAGGCACAACTATACTAGCCTCAAAATTTAGAGAAAATTACGATGTAAATATTATCACAATCATACGGCAACAAAAAAAGAAAAACATTTTAGGAAGTACTTACACAAAGAAAGACGTACTAGGGACACCAGATCCTAACACCGTCTTACAAAAAGGAGACATCCTAGTTGTGTTTGGTAAAGACAAAAACATTAAAAGAATATTAAAATAATTTATACCCATTGTTTTATTTTAAAAAATTAAAAGTATACTAAACATAGTTCATCCTAAATTACTTATGCGCAATAAAACTGCAACGAAACGATATTACATAGACCAATTAGGATTTAAAGCATTGAGTACAGTAACCTATGACGATTACCATATGATTAGAAAGATGACCTAGAAATTCACCTCTTTAAGTTTGAAGCACTTAAACCTAAAGAAAACAACGGACAAGTATACATAAGAACAACTAACATTACTGAATTATACCAAACGTTTTTAAATAAGAAAATTTCAATTCACCCTATGGGTTCCTTAAATTTGAAACCTTGGGGCCTAAAAGAATTTTCAATCTTAGATCTAGATCATAATTTAATAACCTTTGGAGAACAACTATTAAAAAATAGCTTATAACATGATAAAAAACGATTTATTCTTACGCGCATTAAAAGGAGAAACTGTAGAACGTCCACCTGTATGGATGATGCGCCAAGCAGGTAGGTATTTACCTGAATTCATGGAAATTAAAAAAGAATATGATTTCTTTACAAGATGTCAAACTCCAGAATTGGCCTCTGAAATCACAGTACAACCCATTCGCAGATATGGCATGGATGCCGCTATTTTATTCTCTGATATCTTAGTGATCCCGCAGGCCATGAATATAGAGGTACAAATGAAGCCAGACTTTGGCCCGTATTTACCAAACCCTATTCGCACACAAAAAGATGTAGACGCTGTTATTGTTCCGGATGTAGAGATAGCCTTAGACTATGTAATGAAAGCTATTAAGGCCACTAAGGAGAAATTGAATGACGAGGTACCTTTAATTGGATTTGCAGGCTCTCCGTGGACTATTTTATGTTATTGCGTTCAAGGCCAAGGAAGCAAGAATTTTGATAAAGCCAAAGAATTTTGCTTTATGCAACCTCTTGCTGCACACCAATTGCTACAAAAAATAACAGATACCACTATAGCCTACTTAAAAGCTAAAGTAAAAGCGGGTGTTAATGCCGTTCAGGTATTTGATTCTTGGGGCGGAATGCTATCGCCTACAGATTATACCGAATTTTCATGGAACTATATTCAACAAATCATAGATGCTTTAAAAGAAGAAACACCAGTGATCGTTTTTGGTAAAGGTTGTTGGTTTGCCTTAGGTGATATGGCAAAATCTGGTGCAGCTGCTTTGGGTGTTGACTGGACTTGCTCTGCCAGAAATGCACGTTACTTAACAGGTGGTAATATAACCTTACAAGGAAATTTTGATCCTGCACGTTTGCTTTCACCACCAGCGGACATCAAGAGAATGGTTACCCAAATGATTAATGAATTTGGTAAAGATAAATATGTAGTGAATCTTGGTCATGGTATTTTGCCAAATGTTCCTGTAGATAACGCTAGAGCATTTATAGATGCCGTTAAGGAATATAAAGGATAAACTATTAGTTACTATTATAATTGTTAGATTTATAGTTCTGAATCTTAAAAGGTAAGCTTATGTTCAAAAATATTCTAGTAGGTATAAAATCATATTCAGGCACATTTAAACTCATGAAAGAGCTTAAATTATGGAAGTATTTTTTTATACCGATGGTTATTAGTCTAATTACAGCATCGCTTATAGGAGTAGCTGCTTGGAGCCTATCAAGTAGTTTTGGAGAATTTATAGCTACTTTGTGGATTTGGGATTTTGGTAAAGACACCTTCACCTCTATCTCAACATTATTTAGTGGGCTTATAATTCTAGTAGTGGGCTTTATCCTTTACAAACATATTGTAATGGCGCTTTCTGCACCATTTATGAGCCCTGTTTCTGAAAAAATTGAAGCACATTTAACAGGTGTTGAAAACCATGATCATAAAAAGACATCATTTAATGAACAATTATGGCGCGGAATAAAAATCAATATTAGAAACTTAGGGAAAGAATTATTATACACCCTTCCGTTGCTATTGTTGAAACTCATTCCGGTAGTCAACATATTTTCAGCAATAGCGCTCTTTCTGTTACAAGCCTATTATGCAGGCTTTGGTAGTATGGATTATACTCTAGAACGTCATTTTAATTATAAAGACAGTATAGATTTTGTACGCAAAAACAGAGGTGTTGCCATAGGAAATGGAATAATTTTTATGCTGTTTTTATTTATACCTGTAATTGGCATCATCATTGTGCTACCGCTTTCTGTTACTGCGGCATCAATAAAAACTATCGGTATTATAAAAAAAACCAATTAGAACAAAGTATTATAAAAACTTAAAATATAGCATATTACACACATTTAATTAAATAATTAAATTATGATAATTGATTGCGAAACATATACTATTGAAAGCATTTCAATTAAGGATAATTGGAGAATTTGTAATTTTGCAGTAACGAATACGGACCGGTTGAAGCGCTATTTTCCGAAAACCTTAGAACAAAATTTAACACCGACCCTTTCAGAAATATTTGTTTCCCAAAAAGTCAAAGACTTTGAAGACAAAACAGAATTTTTATTTACATTAAAAGAAAAAGAGAAGAGAACCATTATAGGTTTAGTTTACGTAAAAAATATAGATTACGAAATAAAGCGTGCAGAATTGGCTTATGGTATTGATTATGAATACGAAGGCAAAGGAATTACCTCTAAAACCGTACGGTATATTTCTGACTGGGCTCATAAAGAATTAGGAATAAAAACATTACAAATCATTACCCACAAAACAAATACAGGTAGTGTAAAGGTGGCAGAAAACAACAACTATGTTTGGGTAAAAACACTGCCAAAAGAGCACACACCACCAAATGAAGCTCCGTTAGATATGGAACTATATGAATTACATTATGAAAGATAAGTTTTACGCATATATTCAAACATTACAAGATACCATTACCTCAAAATTAGAAGAAGTAGATGGGGCTGTAAAATTTCAAGAAGATATTTGGGAACGTCCAGAAGGTGGTGGCGGTAGAACACGTGTCATAGAAAACGGCGCTGTTTTTGAAAAAGGAGGTGTCAATATCTCTGGCGTACATGGCGACCTACCCGAAAGTATGCAACAATATTTTGGCGTAAAAGACGCCGACTTTTTTGCTTGTGGACTAAGTTTAGTACTGCATCCTAAAAACCCAATGGTACCAACAGTGCATGCCAATTGGCGTTATTTTGAAATGTATGATAAAGAAGGTACTATTGTAGATCAATGGTTTGGCGGTGGTCAAGACCTAACACCTTATTATCTTTTTGAAGAAGATGCCGTGCATTTTCATTCGACATGCAAGAAGGCATGTGATGCTCATAATCCTGAATTTTACAGCAAGTATAAGAAACGATGCGACGAATATTTCTGGAATACCCATAGAGATGAAGGGCGTGGTCTAGGCGGACTCTTTTTTGATTACTGCAAAGCTACCGATGAGATGAAAATGCAAGACTGGTATAACTTTGTAACCGAAGTGGGCGATAGCTTCCTAGAAGCATATGTACCAATCGTTATAAAAAATAAAGAAAAAGCGTACACCCCGGAACAACGTACGTGGCAAGAAATTCGCCGCGGCCGTTATGTTGAGTTTAATCTAGTGCACGATAAAGGCACCTTGTTTGGACTAAAAACAAACGGGCGCATTGAAAGTATTTTAATGAGCCTACCACCACACGTTCAGTGGGTGTATGATCATCAACCCGAGAAAGGTAGTGAAGAAGAAAAATTATTAGCTGTGCTCAAAAATCCTAAAGACTGGATTTAACCTATTCATATATCAAAATAAAATTACATGCTTGAAAGTTTATTAGAAGCCTTAAAGTTTTCCCCGAATAATGTTGCTCTTAAATTGCAAATTGCCAAGTTGTATGCGCAAAACGGTGATTATACCAATTGTGAGAAACAACTTTATGAATGTATTGATCTAGATAGTACGCACAAAGATGCTAAATATGAATTAGCCAATTGTTTTTACAAACAAGGAAAAACCTCAGCAGCAGAAGTCCTATTAGAGGAAATTACCAAAAACTCCAATAACATTAAATACTTAGAGCTACTTTGCTATTGCCAATTAAAACAGGACAATTATAATGATGCTCAAGACACTTATAAAGACATTTTAACCATAGATCACTCCTACATCAACGAAGATTTTGATCGAAAACTCAAAATCACCACCACTTCCTCTTTTGATGACGATGACGATGACGATGATGATTTTGCAGACGAGGATGCTATTTCTTTTATGAAAAAGCCAGATGTTAGCTTCAAAGATATTGGAGGCATGCAAAATGTGAAAAAAGAAATCTCCCTTAAAATCATTAAACCTTTAGAGCACAAAGATTTATACAAAGCCTACGGAAAGAAAATAGGAGGCGGTATATTACTTTATGGCCCTCCAGGATGCGGTAAAACCCACTTAGCTAGAGCTACGGCAGGTGAAATCAATGCTAACTTCATCAACGTAGGAATCAATGATATCTTAGATATGTGGATCGGGAGCTCAGAGCGTAATCTACACGAGATATTTGAGACGGCACGAGAGAACACTCCTTGCGTAATTTTTATTGATGAAATTGACGCGCTAGGCGCCAATAGAAACGATATGAACAAAAATTCTGGCAGAACAGTAATCAATCAGTTTTTAGCAGAATTAGATGGTATTGACGCGGATAATGACGGAATTCTAGTGATTGGTGCTACGAATGCCCCGTGGTATCTAGACCCTGCGTTTAGAAGACCAGGACGTTTTGACCGTATTATATTTGTTTCGCCTCCAGATACCGAAGCTCGTGAAGAGATATTTACCATTCAGCTAAAAGACAAACCTATTGAGACTATTGATTATTCTTCATTAGCAAAAGTAACCAAAGAGTTTTCTGGTGCCGACATTAAAGCTACCATAGACGTGGCCATTGAGAGCAAATTAGAAGAGGCTTTCAAAGACGGCATCCCAAAACCATTATCAACAAAAGATATTTTGAAGGCAGCAAAAAAAATGAAGGCAACGACTAAAGAATGGTTTAGTTCTGCTAAAAATTACGCATTATACTCCAATGATAGCGGTCTATATGACGAAATACTGACGTACTTAAACATCAAAAAATAATGGAATCTGTTCATAAAGATAGAGGAATTCAATTATTTGAATTAGGACGCATTAAGGATGCCATTGATTACTTTAAAAAAGCAATTTCTGAAGATCATCAAGATTGGACGAGTAAGTTTTATTTGGCCATTTGTTACTTAAACGAAAAGCAACTAGAAGAAGCTGAAAAAATTACAGAACGCCTTTTAGAAGACACACCTAATGATGCCAATGTATTTTATTTAAAAGCAAAAATTAAGTTACAAAAAGATGAATACGACGCATCTCGCAAATTTATAGACATGGCCATTGCCATAAACCCTTATGATGCAGATTACTTTGGGCACAAAGCAGGCTTATTACTACAAAAGAAAAAATTTGAAGAAGGTTTAGAAGCAGTTAATGAAGGTTTAAGGATTGATGCAAAAAATGCCTATTGTCTAAACCTAAGAGCACAGATCTTAACCAAACTTAATAGAATACCAGAAGCAGACCAGACGGTAGAAGACATATTATATGACAATCCAGAAGACAGTTATTCTCACGCCAATATAGGCTGGGTGCAATTAGAAAATGGCAATCATAAAAAAGCTTTAGATCATTTCAAACAAGCCCTACAGTTTGACCCTAACTTCGAGTATGCCCGCGAAGGGATGACTACCGCCTTAAAAAGCAAGAATTTTATATACAGATGGTATCTAAAATATTCTTTTTGGATGGCCAAGCAGTCATCAAAAAACCAATGGGTATTTATTATCGGCTTATACATTGCATATCGTGTAGCTGTTAAATTATTGGATAGCGCGGGACTTTCGTACGTAGCTATTCCGCTTATCATAGCTTATCTGCTTTTTGCCCTGGGCGGGTGGATTATGGAACCACTTTCCAACACCATTCTTAATTTTGATAAGTATGGCAAATTCCTTTTAGATAAAAATGAAAAAAGAAGTGGCTTTATTTTTGGAAGTTTAGCACTATTGGGAATTATCTCCATTACCCTCTTTTATGCCTTTGGCTTTCCATACGGCTTAACTTTAGCCATAGCTTTCATCTGCACCTTAATACCGCTTCCAGGAGCGTTTTTAATCACAAAAAAGAAGCCAAGAGTATTTGGCATTGCCTATGGCAGCACTATGCTAGCAATTGCCTTTATAGGCCCCTTATTTACCACCCTTATGATCACACAACTCATCATATTTTTTATGATGGTTGGCTATACTTGGATTGGTAATATTGGAAAATAATAAAATGACCCTGCCTAAAGCAACTATTACTTCTTTGCTTTAGGCTTCAAATTAATGTAAACTACAGAGATTAATATTATCAGAATTCCTAACCACTGCAGAGAACTAATCTCTTCCTGCAAGATGATGTAAGCACTCATTACAGAAATTGGAATTTCTAAAGCAGATATAATACTTCCTAAACCAGTGCCAATAACGGGGATGCCTTTATTGAATAATATAGGCGGTAAAATTGTACCAAAGAAACCTAGGAAAGCTCCCCATTTTAAATATACCCACCAATCAAATTCGTAAAAAATTTGAACATTCCAAAACAACATCGTAACCATCAAACCACCCAAAATTAAATACTTACTCCTAGTAAATAACGGAAGCTCTAGCGCAATGCTACTCGTAGCATACAAAGTACCGGTATAACATATAGCAGCAAGTAAACCAAAAGCTAAACCCTTGAAATTTAAAGCGGCATCTACTTCAAATATTTTTGCAGCCAATAAGGTTCCAATAATAACCGCTATAGCACCAATAATTTTCTTTTGAGTAACTAAATGTCGCTTTATAAAAAACTCTAACACCACACCCATCCATATGGTTTGCATTAAAAGTATGATTCCCACAGATACAGGAATGTATTGTATAGACAGGTAGTAGAAACTACTA
Organism: Cellulophaga sp. HaHa_2_95; assembly: GCF_019278565.1. The sequence continues at coordinate 286,562 of NZ_CP058988.1, forward strand.
GTAAGTCCTAAAAAGCTACCAAATGCGACAAGTTTAAGCTTATCCTTCCTTGTTTCTTTTTTGTCCGTAGGCGCCACATTCTTTTTAGAAAATAAAAAAGACAACAAGCTAAGCACCACCACTCCAACAAAATATTGGGCAAAAGCAAGACCTGCAGTTCCAGATCCATTATTGTTAGCAAACTTTACAAAAGTGGCGAGTATTCCATAACTTGCAGCTCCAATACCAACATACAAAACCCCTTTTAAATGATTATTCATTTTAAATTTTTAAGGCTGCAAATCTCTGAATAATTAACCAATTACGACTGCAACAAAACAACTATTATGATAAATTGTCCATGCGGGTCTAACCAGGCTTATAGTAACTGTTGTGAAATAGCACACCAACAACTTTCTGCAGTAGAAACGGCAGAACAATTAATGAGATCTAGATATACGGCTTTCACTCTAGCCGATGGAGACTATTTAATGAAGAGTCACCACAGTAGTACACGCCCCGTAAAAGAAAAAAAGGCTATTGAAAAATGGGCTAAATCCGTAAATTGGATACGACTTGAAATCATCGCCAGCTCTAAAGGAAAGACGACCGATACCGAAGGAACTGTAACGTTTAATGCCTACTATTTTGATCAAGGAACTGTTGAAGTAATCCATGAAAAATCTGCATTTGTGAAGGAAGAAGGCAATTGGATGTATTTAGGCTTAGCTGAAAACTAATAAAAGCAAGGAACCTGTCCTTGCTTTTATGAGACTATAACGATAATACTTCTACTATTCTTCTACAGGTAATAAATTGTCATCTGAATTACGATCTATTAATTTATTATAAGGATCAATACCGGCCTTTAAAGGCTTTTCATCTGTAATAGCCCTAATAGTATTATCACCAGCTTTTAACCAATCTAACTTAAAATAAAGTGGATTCTTAATGGTCACCCCTTCATCATTGGTCGTGTCTTCTCCAAACAAACCAACATCAACAAGGTTCTTTTTGTCATCTACACTTTTTTCTTTACCATTGTCATCATAATAGATTTTTTTAGAATTAACGGTAAACGTTGTTTCCCACTTACCTGTCTCTAATTTTTTAGTTTTAGCGCTCATCACCCTATTTTCATATAAGACAATTTCTTTAAATCCATCATCAACTTTATACTTTAAGGAATCTGGAGTAACAGCATATAACGCATTGTATAAATCTTCCGAAGTAGCATAATACCCTTTTTGATTGTATTTATACGCTTCTAAAAAAGACTTAAGACCTCTGTTCACAACGTCTTCACCTAAAACATCCTGCAAATCATACATCACCATTGATCCTTTTTCATACCAAATATACTGACCGGTTTCTACATTCATTAAAGAGCGTTCTGGTTTAAAACTAAACTGCCTACCTCGCAAATACGTATCTAAAGAATTTTTCAAGAAAGATTTAATTCCGTTTTCCCCATACTCTTGCTTCATTGTCATTAAAGAAGCGTATTCTGCCAAGGTTTCAGAAATAATGTTCGCACCTGATGTTTTACTAGGCGTTACAATATGACCCCACCATTGGTGCGCCACTTCATGAGAAGTAACTCTAAAAGCATAATTATAGGTCTGCGCTCCAGAAAAATCTGCTACAAAACCAAAATCTTCAGAATATGGTATGGTCGTCGCAAAAGATTGCGCGTAATTAGAATGAGCCGGAAATTCAATAATTCTCAACACGGAATAGGGATATTCATAAAAATTCTCTGAATTATAGTCCAAAGCAACTTTTGCTCCTTTTATAAAATAACTCAAATTCTTCTTGTGCTCAGGAGAATGATAAATTTCAATAGACACTTCTTTTCCACTAGGAGCAGTCCATGTATCCTTTTCTATGGCGTAAGCAGCAGATACAAAACTGAAGAAATAATCTGTTTTATCTTCTAACTTATAATTGTAATAAGCACGCTCTCCTTTGTCCCATTTTTTTATCAAGGTACCTGGAGCAATAGCAATCTGATCTTTGCTCGTACTTACCGTTGCCTCAAAACTCATATAATCACCATCTTCATTAAAAAGATTCTTCTTTAAAGCAATACTATCTGTTCGTGGTGCATTTAAATAATCTAATTCTTCTAAACCATATTTTTTTCGTACTCCATTATCAGTTAGAGCACGATCATAATGAAAGGAAGGAAAAATGGCATCTGTAAAAAAGGACCCATTATCTAAAATTGCTGTTTCCCTATCATTAGAAAAACCATGCGTACTAGCAGACGTTTTGATAACTAATTGTGCGGTATCTTTTGGTTGTAATGTAGCCGGCAACTTATACATAAATAAGCGGTATGCTTCATCTTTTAGAAATGGTTTTAGCTCTTGTCCGTTATACAATACCTGTTCAATTTTTGTGTCAGCAATCGGGAATTTCAATTCCATTAAGAGCGTATCAATAGGCACGTTAAATTTATTCGTCACGGTAAACTCTCCCTTAGCGCTAACACTTCGCTCCTTAGGATAAATATCTATAAATGCTTTTAAAGCGATAACCTGAAGATGTGGCTTATCTATATACTTACCATATTTCTTTTCAGCTTCAGCATTAAGCTTTTCTGCATAATTACCATCCTCTAATTGGTTCAACACTTTTAGGTTGTAATAAGCATACCCCCCAACAGAACAAAAAGCCAATAAAAAGAATATTGCAAGCGCAATAATTTTTCCTGAAAAGCGCGACTTTGCTATTTTTAAGCGTTCTTTTGCAGAGGAATAGAACCCTCTATTCCAAAACACAATACCTATAGTAGCTAAAATACACGTAAACAAAATCCAGTATAAGTTTAACCAAAACTCTCCCACCATGTAATGACCAAAGCCATTTAAATCGCTTAAGAACCCTCCTGGTGTTTCTCCAAAAATTACTAATGGATTGGAGGTTTTAAAGGCTAAGCCAAACAAGAGCGGCAACCCAATGTAAATTACAATGACTAAAAAGTGTCCTAAAAATTTATTATTCACTAGTACATGAATAAAAAAGGCCAACAACAAAGTCATCAAATAACTCGGGAATATATTGCTAAAATTATAGGTCAAATACATTCCCAACTCATAGTTAAAATAACCACTAAACGTTTGGTATAACATACCTACCACTACATTTAATAGCGTTAACACAACAGCCACACCTATTAGTGCCACAATTTTAGAAACGTATAAGGTTAAGTTACTTACCGGTAAGGCGTCATAAAATTCAAAAGTTTTATTTTTTCGTGTTCGATGAACCGCCTCGCCTGCATAAAGAACCAGTATAATTACCGAGAATAATGAGATACCTCCAGAAATTTGGGATACCATATACCGTGTTAGTGGTAGAGATGGCGTACCATAAGTCTGGTTAGATTGATAGGTAATAAAGCCTGCAACAATTACCCCGATTACAATTAAAATTACAAAAACAGTTTCTTTTACTATAGAAAGAAATTCTATTTTACTCAAAGACAAAAGATTTTCCCAACGTGATTTTTCTGTAAAAACTTGAGTAATTTTTTCTGAAATAGCAGCGGGTACATATGCCTCGTTACTTTCAACAGATTTCTTCTTTTTTGAAGAATTTAAAAATCCTTTATATGAAAATCGGAATAAGGTGGTAAAGAAAATAACTAATGAAATCCCCAACCAAAGTAATCTGTTGATTGCTAATTTTCCTGCTAATGATAATTGCGTTGTATTTAGTTCATCAATAGACCAGTATTTGGTCAAATACCCATGTGCAGTTTCCCCAAACGGATCTACATAAACACTTAACCATTCCGTATCTAAGCTAGCTAATAACTGAGAAGAAGCAATCGTTAAAATAAGTAATATAATACCGCCCAAGTATAAAATAGACATCCGCTTAAAAAAGGTCATCAAAGAGAAGAATAAGCTTCCTATGAAAAACGCGTTAAACATCATAAAATATAAGAAAGGCCAAAAATAAGAGGCAAAATTAAACGACGTATACGTACCATAATCTGGCCTATCTAGTAAGGCTCCAAGAACAAAACCAATTATTGCACCTACCATGGCAGCAACATTCATAAGAGTAACAATGGCAAAACTACCAAAGAAACGACCTAAAATATAGCTCTTCTCCGTAATAGGAAATGTAAAATAGGTTTGTGCAGTTTTATGATCTTCATCTCTATACACCGCTACTCCCATTATCGCTGCATAAAAAAATAGCCCCAACATACTCATCCCTCCAAGAACACCTATAATTGCGTTTGGACTATTGGTGAACTGGGCAGTTGATGAATCTGAAAATACCGCTAATAATAACGGAATTACAAACATTAAAAAGATATAGATATAGGTAGCCGGTCTTCGCAATCTATATTTGAGTTCAAATAAGAATATCTCTTTCATAATTACACGGCTTGAGGTTGATTAATACTGTAAAAATAGAAGTCTTCTAAATCATTATTTACTGGCTCAAACCCATCAGCTAAAGGTATATCACTAAACACATTTACATTCATATTACCGCTACGCAAGTAGGAGGACAATACAGTATATTCCGATTGGTATTTTTCAACCTCACTTTTATCAATACTCTTTCTAAAAACTTTTCCGTTTAACGAATTTGATAACTCTTGCGGATGCCCTTGCACCACAACAGACCCCTCATTAAAGACAGCCATGTTAGTACATAAGTTTACCACATCATCTACAATATGCGTAGACAAGATAACAACCGCATCTTCACCTAATTCACTCAATAAATTATGAAAACGGTTACGCTCTAATGGATCTAAACCTGCAGTAGGTTCATCTACAATAATAAGCTTTGGATTCCCAATTAAGGCCTGAGCAATACCAAAACGTTGGCGCATACCTCCAGAATAATCTCCCAAATTTCGCTTTCTAAACTTATAAAGGTTTACTTTATTTAATAAGTCCGATACGTAGGCTTTGCGATCGCTTGTATTATGAATTCCTTTAATTTTAGCAATATGATTTAGCATCATCTCTGCAGAAACCTTAGGATATACTCCAAAATCTTGTGGTAAATATCCAAGAACTTTTCGCAACTCTTCCGGTTGATTAAAAACATTTATCCCATCAAATTCTATCGTCCCACTATCTGCAACTTGCAAGGTAGAAATGGTACGCATTAAGGTAGATTTTCCCGCACCATTTGGCCCTAGCAAACCAAACATACCCTTACTAATTTCAAGGTTTACATTATTAAGCGCCTTTGTACCGTTGGGGTAAGTTTTGTTCAAATCTTTGATAGAAAGCATAAGATATTGGTTTAAGTTAGTATTCTAATTATGTATCGTTAGTATCCTCTATGACAAAATTGTTACAGAAAAAATGCTTTTTTTAAAACCACGTATCTTGAGATTTATACTATTGGTTACTTTATCTTTGTAGCTGTTTTAAAATTATCAGATTATGTACCCATTAATAAGAAATAGAAGACTTAGAACATCTGAAGCGATACGCAGTCTAGTTCGTGAAACCATCTTAACTCCAAGTGATTTTTTAGTACCACTTTTTGTTACGGAAGGAAAAGGTATAAAAGAAGAAATTTCATCCATGCCAAATTACTTTAGACTAAGCTTAGATCAATTAGAAAAAGAAGTAAAAGAATTATGGAGCATGGGCTTAGGTTCCGTGTTACTTTTTGTGAAAGTACCTGAAAATTTAAAAGACAATAAAGGTACAGAAGCATTAAATGCTGAGGGATTGATGCAACGCGCTATTAAAACCGTTAAAAATGCATGTCCAGATATGTTGGTAATGACTGATGTAGCTCTTGATCCTTATTCTTCTTACGGCCATGACGGAATTGTTGCTAACGGACAGATATTAAATGATGAATCTGCCGAACTATTAGCAGAGATGAGTGTTTCTCACGCAGCAGCAGGGGCAGATTTTGTAGCCCCTAGTGATATGATGGATGGTAGAATACTAACTATTCGTGAAGCTTTAGAAGATGAAGGTTTTATAAATACGGGAATTATGAGCTATAGTGCAAAATACGCTAGTGCTTTTTACGGTCCGTTTCGTGATGCTTTAGATTCTGCTCCTGTAGATCAAATAGATGTTCCTAAAGATAAGAGTACCTATCAAATGGATTATGCCAACCGTTTTGAAGCCATCAGAGAAACGCAAATGGATATTGAAGAGGGTGCAGATATTGTCATGGTAAAACCAGGATTGTGCTACTTAGATATTGTTCGTGAAATAAAGAATGAAGTAGATGTTCCTGTGGCAGTGTACCAAGTAAGTGGTGAGTATGCCATGCTAAAAGCGGCTGCCGAAAAAGGTTGGTTAGACCACGATGCGGTCATGATAGAACAATTAATGGCTATGAAAAGAGCTGGTGCTAACATAATAGCGAGCTATTTTGCAAAAGATGCTGTTAAGTTAATGTAGTATAGTATCGGCAATGCTAATTGCGATAAAATCAATTTTATCCTAATTAAAGCACAATTGAGTTTTTAAATAAATGGTATCTTAGTCTTTCAAATATAGTTTTATGGGTTTATTGATTTTTTATGCAGTAATATCAATCTTCTTTTCTTTTTTATGCTCTATTCTAGAAGCGGTGTTGTTGAGCATCACACCTACGTTTATTAACGTAGCAAAAAAAGATGGTAAGTCATACGCAGAAACCTTTGAAGAATTAAAGAAAGACGTAGATAAGCCACTGATTGCCATTCTTACGATAAATACTATCGCCCATACCGTGGGTGCCATTTTAGTGGGGGTACAGGCAAAAGTTGCTTATGCTGAACTCTACGGTAATACACAACGTTCTTTTTTAGGCATTACATTTACTGAAGACCTAATGGTAGGTATTGTTTCTACCGTCATGACCATACTAATTTTAATTGCCTCAGAGATTATCCCAAAAACTATAGGGGCAACCTATTGGAGACAATTAGCAAACTTCACTGCAAAGAGTTTAAAAGTAATGGTCTTAGGATTAAAATGGACGGGCCTTCTTTGGATTCTTCAACTGTTCACCAAGTTAGTAGGAGGTAAAGGGCATCACGGCAGTGTATTGAGTAGAGAAGATTTTACAGCGATGACCGATATTGCCCATGAAGAAGGGGTGTTTCAAAAATCAGAATCTACCATTATCAAAAATTTATTACGTTTTGATGAAGTTTTGGTAAAAGACGTAATGACCCCACGCGCAGTGATGAAAATTGCTTCAGACCAAAAAACAATTCGCACCTTTTTTGAGGAGAATCCTAAATTAAGATTTTCACGTATTCCGGTGTATACAGATAAGGTAGATAATATTACTGGTTTTGTTCTTAAAGATGTTATTCTTGAGGAGATTATTAATAAGAATGACGATATTCCTTTAGCTGAGATCCGCAGAGATCTATTGATTACGAAAAGAGATACACCTATTCCGGAGCTTTTTGAGACCTTTATTGCGAAAAGAGAGCACATAGCTCTAGTAGTGGATGAATACGGTTCTGTAAGCGGTTTAGTAAGTATGGAAGATGTTATTGAGACTTTACTAGGGCTTGAAATTATGGACGAAAGTGATAACGTCGCAGATTTACAATCTCTCGCTCGAAAAAATTGGGAAAATAGAGCAAAACAAGCCGGCATATTAGATGCTGAAAACAATAATTAAATGGAAACTGCCTACATCAAAACCCCATTGGGAATAGCAAAGTTAGTAGGCGATGAAAAAGGGATATCAGAATTTATAGTTTTAAATGCGGATGAGCCCCTTACGGATGTAATTCCGGAAGCATTGGAAGATGCGGTTTATCAGGTCAATGAATATTTTGAAGGTAAACGCGAGCATTTTAATTTAGATTTAAACCCAGAAGGAACCGATTTTCAAAAACGAGTTTGGAAAGGCTTACAGGATATTCCTTTCGGAAAAACTACCTCCTACTTAGAATTATCAAAAACTTTAGGAGATGCAAAAGCTATAAGAGCCGTGGCTAATGCCAATGGTAAAAATCCACTGTGGATTATTGTGCCTTGTCATCGTGTAATAGGGAGTAATGGTTCGCTCACTGGTTATGCAGGAGGATTATATCGAAAACAGTGGCTTTTGGAACATGAAAGTCCGTTTAAACAAACCTCTCTATTCTAAACGAAACAAACTAATTAGTTGGTGCTTTCTAAAATAATACCTCTGGAAATACAAAAGATGTAGTTCATCGATACACAGCAGTAAACTAGCGATGTCAATAGCACAAATTAATCTATTTAAAAAACAAAAAACCGACTACCAAGTCGGTTTCTATCGTTACAATACTTTAACCCGAATTTTTTTAATTTTTACACGTAATAATACTTTTACTAGCGGTATCTGAGGTAGCATCCGCCAAAGAAATGGCATCCGTAAACAACACGAACTCATCAATTGCATGTCCGGAAGAACGTGCAGAAATTTCCATGGTATAGGTTCCAGCAGCACTAAAAGTCACGAAAATATCATGTGCATTATTATCAAATGTACTAGACTGCCATTTGAAATCTAGATTACTCCCACTTCTGTAAATCTTAAACCATCCGTCTTTAGTTGCCCCTTCAGGATTAGGCGTTTTTCCAGAATCTCCAGGATACACAATACTTTCTCCTTTTTGAGCAAAGAAATCACTTGCATCATTAAAACGCAACCATGTATCATTATGATCAGAGCCACTATCGCCTGTTTTCACGGCAGACTTCCAAACGAATCTATAGGTGCCTGGCACAGTAACTTGAAGTGCATAAGTAGCTAAACCCATTCCAGGTGTACCCAAAGATTGGTCGCCCTCCCATACCATATAACCTTCACCAGAAGTTGCAGCATCATCGTTCTTTAATTTCCAATCACTGTCAAAAACAGCGTCTTCGAATTCAACTCTCAGTAAGCCCCCATTTTCATTGAAAACATACTTAGCTACATCTGTACAATTCGTTGCACTTTCTCCAGGACCTTCCGGTGAAATAATATCAATATCTTCCTCGTTATCAGAAGAGTCATTAGTGCATGAAAAAAGGCCCATCGCTAAAAAAACAAAGGCAATATTCTTAAATTTCATTATAATAGATTTAGGTGTTTTCTTCATAACTTAAATCTTAATGAAATATTGAATTGCAGCTGCTGTTTTCGATAAAATGCTATAAATTAATCATTTTTGAGTTACATTACTATAAAAGATAATAGTAAGAACACTATAGAAACCCCCTATTCAGGGTAGTCGTCTACTATCAAGATTCATAATTTTGACTTATATTTAACTGAATTATGCTTATGAAAATACCTTCTATCTCCGAAATTACTTCTAAAGCACAAAATGCGATTCTTCGATTTCCATTAGCCCTTCTTTGGGCAGTTGTCGGAACCACATTTTTTATAAAGATTATAGAAGACGATAAGTATGATTATTTAAGAAATCATAACGATGAGATATTAACGTTAATCGTAGGATTAAGTTGGCTCATAGGCATACAGTTTTTTATAGAACAGTTTAAAAACCCAAGAAAATGGCAATGGCTAAAGCTTATAGTCCTAGCATTATTAGGCCTGTTTTATTGGTACCTGCCGGCCATACAGTATTACGGAGATTCTCCCATTTACCTCGTCAGATTTTTTCTTTATTTAATTGCGGGGCATTTATTTTTGCTGTTTGCACCCTTTATATTTAAATGGGATAAAAATGCCTACTGGAACTACTTAAAAAATACAAGTGTCGCTATTATACGCAGCTTATTTTATTCTGGAATTCTCTACTTGGGTTTAATATTGGCCTTAGCTGCAATTAGTGCTTTATTTGATGTTCATATTAAAAGTAGTAGATACGGACAACTCTATATTTTCTGTCTAGGTACAGTAAACACTTGGATTTATCTTTCTGATTTCCCTAAAGACATTTATCAAGAAACTACAATTTATTTTGAAAAAGCACTAGAGGTATTGGTTAAGTTCATTCTAATTCCCTTAGTTATTCTTTACCTATTAATTCTGTATGCCTATAGTGCCAAAATAATCATAGAATGGGAACTTCCTAAAGGATGGGTATCCTATCTGGTCATTGCCTTATCATTTTTGGGTTACATTATTCAAATTATTATAAACCCAATACAGAAAGAATTAAAATCCTGGACGATTAATAAATTTTACCCTTGGTTCTATATACTTCTAATTCCTTTAAACATTCTATTGTTTATTGCAATTTTACGAAGAGTAAGCGATTATGGCATTACAGAAAATAGGTATTTTGTATTAGCCATTGCCTTGTGGAATGTAGGGATTATCTTTTATTTGTTGTTCAGCACTAAAAAAGCATTAAAAGTACTTCCTATCTCTTTATTTATTATAGCCATAGTATCCTCGGTGGGCTTCTGGAGTGCCTTTTCGGTTTCAAAAGAAAGCCAAATACAGCAATTTGAGGAGATCTTTACCCAAGTTAAGAATAAGAATAATGTTGCCACAAATGAGGAAATAGGACGCTTACAAGATATTCTAGATTATTTAGAAAAACGTAAACAAGTGTCTAGCTTAAATAGTATTACAAAATTAGATTTAGAAAGTTTCAGAGATCCTGCGGTAGACGAAGATTACAAAGCCGGCTGGCTAAATACTACAAAAATATGGGATAGCATCGCTTTTGAAGTGGATGCCTCCTCTATACCAGAAAATGAGCATGATTCCTATTACAGCTTATACTCATCTGACCAAAGAAATACCTATACCGCTATAAGCGATTTTGACTCTTTTGCTTACTTAAGCTTTTACATGAATTCTGAAAAGCGCATCGCATTGGATTCCCTTTATCTAGAACTTTATCCAAAAAAAAATAGTTTAAAAATTTACTTCACAAAAGATGATACGGTAGCCTTAGAGATCCCTTTGACAGAAAAGCTTACGGAACTATCTAAATACGGAAATAATTTAAACAACGCTTCTTTAGACGACTTAACAATAGAAATTACAGGAACTACACACTCCTGTAAATTAGTATTGTCTGAGTTAAGTTTTAGAAAGACTAAGGAGGGTATCGAATTACAAAATATTAATGCCTTTTTATTTTTAAAGCAAAACTAGTATGCTCCAAAAACTAAACTTAGAACATATTTTGTTTTTAGACATTGAAACTGTTCCTGAAAAACAAAATTTTAATGATTTAGACGACGAAAAAAAAGACTTATGGGATCACAAATCTCAATACCAGCGCAAAGGAGAATTCACCGCTGAAGAGTTTTATGACCGCGCAGGAATTTGGGCAGAGTTCGGTAAGATAGTATGTATCTCTGTCGGATATTTTAAAATCAACGGCGAGACTAGGACTTTTAGGGTTACCACATTTCACGGAGATGAGGCGGAGCTTCTAAATGAATTTAAAAATTTATTGGATGGTCATTTTAGTGCTTCAAAATATATGCTTTGTGGCCACAATGCTAAAGAGTTTGATTTTCCATATATTGCTAGAAGAATGCTAATCAACAGCATAGATCTACCCTACCAGCTAAACCTGTTTGGAAAAAAACCATGGGAAATTACCCATTTAGATACTATGGAATTATGGAAGTTTGGAGATTTTAAACATTATACCTCTCTAAAACTTATGGCGAATGTTTTAGGGATACCCTCACCTAAAGGAGATATTGACGGAAGTATGGTTAAAAGTGTTTATTATGAGGATAAAGATTTAGACCGTATTGTAACCTATTGTGAGTTAGATGTCGTAACCACGGCACAGGTATTCTTACGTTTAAGAAATAATGACTTATTAGAAGATAAAGAGATCAAAAAAATCTAAATAGAAAAGGGAAGCATCTTACTAAAAAGCCTCCCTTTAACTCCAAATCTAATTTAATCTAATCTAATTTTTTATAAACTTTACAGATTGTTGTTCACCGTCTTCAAAAATGGTTAACGAATAAAAACCAGAAGACAAATCATCTACCTTAATATCGTTATACGCTGCTCTACCTTTTTTAAGCAATGTTCCTGTGCTAGACACAATGCTGTAATAAGCGTTATCTCCTAGTGGACCATCAATAGTAATTTGATCTGTTGTTGGGTTAGGATGTACTGAAAATTTTAATTTATCTGCGGCAACCACAACATCTTCTTTTTCCGCTTCTTGAAAAGGATCATCTGTAAGCACGCCATCAAAAATAAATTTGAAGGTATCAGAATATTCAGAAAAAATATTTGAAGTACAATTAGTTCTAAGTTGTACCATGTATGTGCTTCCCGCTGCCAAATTATCTAATGCCACCGTATTTGTTTCAGAGAATGTAGTATTCCATTCTACATCATTCTCTTTTTTGTATTGCACTTCAAAGAAAGAATCTTCAATACCGTCCCAACTAATAGTTATAGCAGCTTCAGAAGTAGCATCCATTGTTAATCCTGAAGGAATAGCTGCTTTACATTTAGAAGTAGATGCCCCTGATACAATTAAGGAAAACATTTGATTTTCATTAGTTAAACTCCCTTTATGAGAGATCGTAATGGTATAGGTACCCGATGCATTTGGAATTTGTATTTGTTCAAACGGATCTACAAGATTATCTCCTTTTACTGCAGGTGCATTAGCATTTCTTGGATCTAATTTCCATGGCAAAGAAACCACGTTATCTTTAGTTACTCTGATATCCAAGTCATTCACCAAGGCCGAAGTCATATCATTTAAACTTCCTTTATTTACAAAATTTCCTGCTGGGTCTGTCCAAGAAACAGATGCTAAAAACTCTTCTCCACTCCTAGCATCAACAGTAATACTATAGGTTTCCCCTTGCGCTAAACTTTCTTCAATAATTAAAGAAGAATATTCATCATTCACAATTAGTTCCGCTGCTTTTTTAGTATTCATAACACCCCATCCCATTTTATAATCAGGACCCGGTGCCGCAACATCATCTGCACTATGTAACACTAAACCTTTTAAAGTTGCTGCCTTCATAAAAGAACCATTTATTCTATCATAATATTCTTGCAATAAAAGCATTGCACTTGTAATACCTGGTGCCGCCATAGAAGTCCCAGAATACGTGTCATAATTCTTTTCTCCTGTAGATTGTGTTGATAAAATGTTTGCTCCGCAACCTGCAATGTCTGGCTTAATACGACCATCATCTGTAGGACCATGACTACTATAACTTGCTACAGCAGCATTTTCTAAATTTCCGTCCATATCTATTTCAGACTCTACTGCCGCTACATTCATTCCGTTTTTAGAAGTAGAAAAACCTAATAACAAATCAAACCCATCTGCAGATTTTCCAGAAATAGGAGCGTCATTAAATTTTAATTTTTGTGAGTTTCCGGCTGCTGTCACCATTAAGTAGTAAGGTGCATTGTACATGATCCGATCCCAATCTTTAGAAACTTGTATATAAGCTCCAAAATACCAGTCTGGAACAAAGTCTGGTCTTATACCATACGAATGATTAGATAATAATAATCCGTTTGCTGCAGCATCTATTACTTCCACTTTATCTGCTTTCCAGTCGCTAGAAATTGCTGTAGCATTGTAAGCCACTCCTTTAGCTTCCGTTTTAATTCCTTTGGCAATCATGCTTCCTAATACCATAGTGGCATGAGGACTTACAGATGCCGTGTGATCTCCTTGCGTTGCTCTTGAATTATATTCTTGATGTGTAAGTAGTGCTTTCCCGGAATCCCATACCCCAACTTTCATTCCTTGCCCACTGATTCCTAAATCTAGTGCACCACCCGTATACAATGTATTTGCTCTAGAAACCATACTTGCGTTATCACTAAACGTACTATAATACAAAGGGGTACCGTCTGTTCCTATATCTACAAGTTCTATTTGATTGCCATCTTCTAAAGTACTAGATACCTCTAACCCTCTTTCCTTGGCAAATGCTTTTAGCGTAATACTTTTTTTTGCAAAATCTTTAGAAAATTCTTCTTGTACGGTGGTTAACGTACGTGCATCATACTTAGATTGAATATGTTGGATTTTAGACGTTGACTGTGCTTGAATTGTTGAAAGACTCAACATAGCGATGGTCATTAAAACACACGAATAAACCCGGTTTGGGAAAAGTTTACTGTAGTCCATAATAATTAGTTTAGTAAGATTTGGACTACAAACATACATCAAACCAATTGAACTATCGACAAGTAACGCATTTTATTCGACGAAATGCATTAATCAAATTTTAGTACTTTATCTTCTTATTTATTGAATTTTAATTGTAAGTACACCGGAAAGTGATCACTATAACCGCCCATATATCGCCTACCCACATAGGTCCTAAAAGGGCTACCTTTAAATTTACCTTTAAATTCTGTTAGAAAATGATCATCAAAAATATTGGACGAGTTATAACTATGGGTCTTCTTCTCGTAATTCAAAAAACTATGAGATATAAGGATTTGGTCAAACAGAGACCATTTAAATTTGTAATTGGCACTACCTCTTTTAGGAGTTAAAAGCTTCTCCATAGGATTAAAAAGATGCTTTTCTCCTACAAGTTTTTTAACGCTTGCGGTGTGGGGTCCATCATTAAAATCGCCCATAACAATATAATTAGGATTTGCATAAGTTTCCTCAAGCACATTCATAAACGCTACGATGGTATCTGCAGCTTTTATTCTTTTATATTCTGTTTCATCCCCACCATCACGACGGGAAGGCCAATGGTTCACAAAAAGGTGAACTTCCTCTCCGTTTAATACGCCTCGAACATATAAGATATCTCGTGTCATATCTTGTTGCCCATCCAAATTAAATACTTCAAGGGGTATCGCTTCCGAATGCAAAACCTTAAAAAATCGCTTATCAAAAATTAATGCGTTATCAATTCCACGCTCATCCGGAGAATCATAATGTATGAAATCATATTCACAGGACGTCAACACAGGCTCCGCTAACAAGTCTTTTAAAACCTTCTTATTTTCTACCTCTACAACACCCACTAATACCGGAGGTTTACCAATAGTATCTACGCCAATTTTCGAAATAGTAGAGGCTAGTTTAAAAAGCTTGGATTTGTAGCGCTTAGGCGTCCATTGCAGTTTCCCATTGGGTGTATAATCACTATCTAATTTATCGGGATGGTCTTCGGTATCAAAAAGATTTTCTAAATTGTAGAATGCAATCGTGTGCATACTATCCTGTACTTTTTTCTTGAAGAATTTTGAGAAGAACATAAAAAGAAATGATGTTTTGTCTGCCTAGTGCAGTATCCTGTTATTGTATAGTTAAAGACATCATACAAAAGAGAATAGCAATTAATAATTTAATAGGCTCTTTTTCAAAAATACAAAATAGCTACACTAGTATTCCGTAAATTTGTACTTTAATTTGACATATGTTAGAACAAAAAGAAATAGATTATGAAAGAACGGTACTTATTGGTGTTATCAATAAGGATCAAAATGAACTTAAGGTTAAAGAATATCTAGACGAACTAGAATTCTTGACCTATACTGCCGGTGGCGAAGTTTATAAAAGATTTGTTCAAAAAGTAGACTTGCCTAATCCTAAGACGTATATAGGAAGCGGTAAGATGAATGATGTAGAAGCTTATGTGGAAGAACACCAAATTGGTTGCGTTATTTTTGATGACGAACTATCTCCTGCACAACAACGAAATATAGAAAAACAACTGAAGTGTAAAATTCTAGATCGTACACACCTAATTTTAGATATTTTCTCACAAAGAGCGCAGACTAGTTATGCTAGAACTCAAGTAGAATTGGCGCAATATGAATACTTACTACCTCGCTTAACTGGTTTATGGACCCACTTAGAACGACAAAAAGGGGGTATTGGTATGCGTGGACCTGGTGAGACAGAGATTGAAACAGATAGGCGTATTGTGCGTGACCGTATCACTTTATTAAAGAAGAAGCTCCTAAAGATAGACCGTCAAATGGAAACCCAAAGAGGTAACCGTGGCGCGCTTGTCCGTGTAGCTTTAGTAGGATATACCAATGTTGGTAAATCTACCTTAATGAATGTAGTGAGTAAAAGTGATGTATTTGCAGAAAACAAATTATTCGCAACTTTAGACACTACTGTTCGTAAAGTAGTTATTGGAAACCTT